>JBDGYW010000130.1:0-11934 GCA_039588935.1 Gemmatimonadota bacterium
GAGATCGTGAGCCACGTAGACGGTAGCCATGCCGCCAGCGCCAAGCTCACGCTCAATCGCGTAATGGTCAGCCAGTGCCGTCTTCAAACGCTCGAGCTGATCAGTCATCGGGGATAAGATGCAGCAGAAATCAAGGACAAGCGAGTGTCACGAGTCCAGTGATTACGATCTCGCTGAGAAACGGACCCCCAAACCGACCCCACCAGTTTGCACTCACCAAATCCCGATCCAACAAGTCTTTGTCAGATAGAGGTTTACCGAGTCTGGATGGGAGCACGAATGCGGGGTCTCTCTGAACCCCATTGTCACTCAGGGGGATGGAAAAAACGACATTATGTCGGTTTTTCGAGGGATTCCGGGCGTCGGTGCGGTACTTTGCGTCATGCATGTCTTATGACATTCATGTCGTCCGACGTTCTCGTCGACCGCCACTTGTGTCGGCCTATGCCGTAGTTTACAGACCCCAAAACAGACCCCCGTCTACCTTTCGGCGAGAACCGGCCCTGTCTTGCGTTCGTCACCCCCTACCGCTCCACCTCCACATCCATCACCCAGATGTCACTCTCGTGCTCGGCTACCGTGAGGTAGAGGTGGTCAGGGTTCACCCCCTGGCCTCGGTTCACCGCCTAGCAGAGGAATCTGGGAGATTCCTCTCGACCCGTCGTCGTGCATTGCGGACACGTATATCGTCGAGCCGTCCCTGGAGAATTGGGACACGGGGTGCCACCAACCCAAATATTGGAGGCCGGCCGTCGCCAGGTCGTATTGCCACGACACCTCTCCATCGCGTGACACCAACATCATCTCCTCAGACGGCCCTGGCTGAACACACAACACACCGCTTCCGTCCGGCGCCCAACCGTGGAGACCGCATCCAAAGTCAGTCAACTGTACAGGTTCGCTCCAGCTTCTGCCAACAGAGTCACGTGACACAATCATCGCCTCAGTCTGCCCGTCGTGGACCGACTCGAACGCAATCTCGAGAGCACTTGGCGACCAAGCGGGGTGAGAACCGCTGCCAACCTCGTAGGGGGTACCACCCTCTGCGGGAACGACCATCACGACCTCCGAATCCCCAACATTGCGGTTGAACGTGATTTCGGTTCCATCGGGTGACCATCGTGGCCCAGATTCATCTAAAGGGCTGTCGGTGATCGGCACTGGACTGTCACCGTCAAGAGGTTTCTTATAGATATCCGCGTTGCCGCGGAGATTCGAGTGGTAGGCGATCCATTCGCCATCGGGGGAGATGTCGTGGTCTTCGATGACGGCATTTTCGCCGGTCACAGGGTAACCATCGGCCATTGACGCAGTACCTGAACCGATGGGATAAGACCAGATGTTCTGGCGTGCAGAGGCTTTCGAGAATACCAGTCTCTTCGCCTCGATTGAATAGGAGATCGAGTGCGCGTCGGTCGCTCCAAGCACTTTCTGCGGCTCTCCGCGAAGTCCCGCCGGTCCGACCTCGACGACGTAGACCTCTCGCAAGCCGTCGCGGTTGGAGATGAACAACAGGTGATCGTCATCGAGCCAGGCAGGACTGACATCCATGAAGTTATCACCGGTCACTCGCACCGGCTCACCACCGTCGGCATCCACGATCCAGATCGAGGCGGTGTATAGGTTGAAGCTATACAGCCAATCTAGGTTTCCGCTCACATAGGCAATCCGTCTGCCATCCGGCGACCAGGCGAGCGAATGAAGTTCACCCAGTGACCTGTGGACGCCGAGCAGTGTCGTTGCCGGGTCGTTGATCGAGTAGGTGAATATGCTGTCAGGGTAACTGAAGAACGCGACCCTGGAGCCGTCAGGCGACCACGAAGGGAAAATTGCGTTTCCTGGCAGATCAATCGGGCGAGCCGAGCCACCCATCCGCGCTACCTCCCTCATGGAGCATTCAGCGGCACCACAGCTCAAGAACCGAACAAACTCACCGTCTGGACTCCACGCGGGAAATAGCTCCGGACCGCCTTGAGGTCGCCGCGTGGGGATTAACTCATCTCCTGCGCCAATGTTGACTGTGCTGCGAATGACGACTGACTCCATGTCGCCCCGACGAGCGACAAACGCCACCTGACTGCCGTCCGGCGACGGCGCCGGTTGCCACTCCACCCCCGGCTCGCTCGTAACGGCGCGGATGTTGGACGTCGTAATGGTGATTGGACTCGGTGCCAGCATTTGCCAGAGCACAAATGCGATCACATCAAGCGCCACGAATGCTGCTAAGGTTGGAACCAACCAGCGTCGTCTGCTCGCTACCCCCGCCATTGGCCTGGTGTCGGTCGGCGTCACTCCCCCGCTCGGCGTCGCGAGCGCTTCCAACTGCGGCAACAACTCCTCCGCACTCTGCCAACGGTCGGCTGGTCGTTTCTCCAAGCAGCGCATAACAACCGACTCGAGTGCAGCGGGCACGGTATCGCGATGCTTAGTAATAGCCTGCGGCGGCTCGGTCATGTGTGCCGAGAGAATCATCTGTGGGGTGGTGCCCATGAACACGGGACGCCCCGTGAGAAGTTCATACGCCACCGCACCAACGGCGTAGATGTCCACCCGCTGGTCCAGATGGGGATCGGCCGAGGCTTGTTCGGGAGCCATGTAAGCGGGTGTGCCGAGCGCAACGCCCGCCGTTGTAAGCTGCTCCCGGCCTGTAGCTTCGCTCACGGCCTTCGCAACACCGAAGTCGGTTACCAGAGCGTGGCGACCGCGGAGCATAATGTTCTCGGGCTTGATGTCCCGATGTACAACACCGCGTTCGTGGGCCTCGGTGAGGGCATCGACCACGTCGCGCAGAATGCGCACGGACTCGCTGATGGGCAGTTCGCCTTCCTTGGCGAGTTTGTCGCGGAGCGAGAGCCCCTCAACGTAGGGCATCACGTAAAAGAGGAAGCCGTCGGCCTCACCCGAATCATGCAGCGGAAGGATATGCGGGTGCTGTAGCTGTGCGGCAATTTCGATCTCTTGCAGGAACCGTTCGGGGCCGAGTGCGGCGGCGAGATCTGGCCGTAACACTTTCACGGCAACCTTCCGGTGATGCTTCAGGTCCTCAGCGAGGTACACCGTGGCCATCCCGCCAGCGCCAAGCTCACGCTCAATCGCGTAGCGGTCGGCCAACGCCGTCTTCAGACGCTCGAGCTGGTCAGTCATCGGGCATAAGATGCAGCAGAAATCAAGGATAGGCGAGCTTCACGATTCCAGCGATTACAATCTCACTGAGAAACAGACACCCAAACAGACCCCGCCACTTTGTAGGCACTATGCCTCGGACCAACAAGTCTTTGTCAGATAGAGGGTTACCGCGTCTGGGAAGGGACCGTGAATCAGGACCTCTCTGAACCCCATGCAGGACAGAAACCCGGTCAGATACGACAAATTGTAGCACAAACGCGGTGTTCTGGGCATCGGTGTCGTATCTCGAAGCAATTCAGTGGGCCGAATGTCGTACGAAACTCACAACAAAACTCACAACACAGGGCCAGCCCTCCCGTGCCCTCTGCGCAGTCAGGATGACCGTACGAGGTTTCGCAAAGGACACGAGACGAGAGAACAGGAGAATCGCAACGGCCATGGAGATCTTGATGTGGTGAAGCACGCAAGATCCAGTCAGACAGCTGCGGATGGATAAATGGAAGGGACAGGCTACGGGTGCCTGAGTAAACCCGGCCGACCGCTCCCACGGCCTCGCCCGGGACCCGTTGAGTTGACAGTGCCACCGGTGGCCGTGGTAGCTAATCGTATTAGTCTTCGTCCACGAAGTCTCACCGGCACCGGCTCAAGTTGACAATACCACCAAAGCCCCTGCAGCTGAAACTTCCTTTTCCACAATACGTAAATATGAAAAGAATTTTTCAATCATCGTCCCGCCCACATTGTGAGCGCGCGCAGCCGTTAACCCGGAGACCTCGAGATGAAGGTACGAACATTCCCTCTGCGCTTGTCAGTGATGTCGATGGTATTGATGATGGGACTCCAGGCCAATCGCCTGCACACACAAACGAACGGAGCCCACACTTCCTCCCAAGACATATCGGACCGAATCGCCGATGTTGAAGCCAAGCTGACCGCACCGGTCGTAATCGAGGGCGCCGAGCAGGTATTCCATTCGTTGGCCGAACAGATGGAGTTCTATGGCGTCCCAGGCGTTAGCATAGCCGTCATCAACGAAGGAAGAATCGAATGGGCGAAAGGATACGGCATCAGAGACGCGGGTACCAATCTCCCAGTAGATGAGAATACCATCTTTCAGGCAGCCTCGCTCAGCAAGCCAGTTTCGGCGTTGGGAGTTCTTCACTGGGTAAGTGAGGGAGTACTGGACCTCGATGCCAACATCAATGACTTCCTCGTGTCGTGGAAGCTTCCGGAGAACGAATTCACCCGAACGCGATCCGTAACGCTCAGGCATCTGCTCAGTCACACGGCAGGTCTGGCCGGCCAATTGATGGGAGCGTACTCGAGGGAAGAGCAGATACCAACCTACGTCCAAATGCTCGAAGGTATGCCACCAGCCAGGACAGATCCTGTGCGCGTGGAAGCCGTACCACAGACGGTTTTCAGATATGCCGGCGCCGGCTACCTGATTGCCCTCCAAACGACGATTGACGTGGTCGGCCGGCCGTATTCGGACGCGGTGCACGAAGCCGTTTTCGAACCGGTAAGAATGCGGCGAAGTGGATACCACCAGCCGGATGAGTTTAGTGGCTTCGAGAATGTCGCGGCGGGCCACGATGGGATGGGTGTCGTTTTGGAAGGACGCTGGCAGGTCATGGCCAATCTCGCAGGAGGCGGGCTGTGGACAACGCCATCGGATCTCTGTCTTCTTGCGATCGAAGTTCAAAGAGCTTTGCGAGGCGAGTCCTCGATCATCACTCGGGAGCTGGCCGAAGAAATGCTCACGGCTCAGATGGGTTCCTACGGCCTGGGCTTCTTCATTCAAGGAGAAGGAGAAGACCTGGCATTCAGCCACGGCGGCGACAACCAGACATTTCACAACTACCTGTTTGCTTATGCCGGACGCGGCCAAGGTGTGGCAATAATGACCAACGGTGAGAAAGGATCTTACCTTTACCCGGAGATTCTCCGAGCCGTGGGAATAGTATACGACTGGTCGGCGTTGAAGCCGTCTGTGATCGTCCCGATTGGACTGTCAGCCGAAATGGCGAGCAAGTATATCGGCAGATATGTCTTCAACGAGGTACTTCCTGTAAACCTCACCCACGAAGACGATCACCTCAGGATGTTGGGAGACGACGGCAGGGTGTTCCTTTGGTACCCGGACTCAGAGAACCACTTCATCGACACCATCACCGGCTGGGAGTTGGAATTCGTGTTCGATGAGAACGACGAAGTAACAGCGGCGCTATTGCATATCGATGCAACCGCAATGAGGGGGGAAAAGACCGATGATCGAGGCCCTTTCTCCACCGACAAAGTCAACTGAAACGGCAGATATCCTTCGCGGATCATGTCCCCGCGTGGCGTTGGTGCCGTACTTTGCGTCATGCATGACGGAAGACATTCATGTCGTCCGACACGAGTGTCGGCCTATGCCGTACTTTTCTGACCCCGAAACAGACCCCAACTCCCCACCTACACGCCCCTGCTTCGCGGGCCCCACTTCGGAATCAGCCCGCCAGACCCGTTCACGTACGTGACTCTGGCTTCGCTCCTGGGAGCGGCGGCACTCACCGCCTGCCTCGTGCCGGCATGGCGAGCAGTATCGGCAGACCCAGTGATCGAGATGAAGGGAGACTGACTTCAGCGAGCTTCGGCTGAACGCCAGGTTTGCTTCCTGAAACAACTCGTATCGATCGAACGTACTATGTAGTGTAATATAATCACTATGTAGAACAAGGTGCCAAGATGCAACGAATCACATTCCCTGCCGCATGCGTGCTCCATGCGTTGTCGAAAGGCGAAGCCTACGGCCTGGACATCATGGAACGCACCGGACTCCCTAGTGGAACCGTGTACCCGATGTTGCGCCGATTCGAGCATGCGGGCCTCGTCTCCTCGGGGTGGGAGACACCGGAAGAAGCCCTAGCTGGTCGCAGGCCTCAGCGCAGAAACTATGCGCTCACGGTAGTAGGCTGGAATGCGTTGGAACGTGCTCGAGAGCGATACCACAAACAACTGGCGGTCTTCGACCTGACTAACCCCGAAACCGGGGTCTCCGGCTAGCTCATGACGGACAATCCGGATCCAAGCGGAAACGTCCCGGTCAGCTACCGGCTCCTTGCTGGCTGGATGCGCATCCTTGCGCGGTTCGTTCCTTCCGCCAACCGCGACCGCTGGTGCACCGAATGGGACGGAGAGATGTGGTACGGTGTGGCAGGTAGGCTTGGTGCGCAACGTCGCAGGATCGCACTCGCCCTATGCGTAGGGATGCTCCGCGATGTACTCGAGGTGCGAAGACTGCGAAAAGCGCAGACACGGAGTCTCAACCGCCCGAGAAACGAACCGGTGCGATCGCTGTTTCACGAGAGAGGCTTGGGCACTCGCGTACGCCAGACGCTACGTCGCCTGGCACACGAATGGCATTACTCCGCCGGGGTCGTGCTGATTCTCGGAATCGGTATCGGGCCTGCAGCCGTCGGTCTGTCCGTCTTGGACGCGGTTCTGCTAGAGCCGCTGCCGTTCGAGGAGCCGGAAAGAATCGGTGTAGTGCGGATCAGTTCTGGTGAATTGGTGAACCACCCCGGTCTCGATGCGAACGAGGTTTTTGACCTTCAGCAAAGCGCCGGCGCGTTCGAGGCGGTTGAATGGTTCGGGTGTTACCCGGTTTGGATCGGCGTAGGTGACGAGATCGTACCTGTTTCCGGTGCTGCCAGCGTGTCCACAGGCCTGTTCGACCTACTCGGCGTGTCTCCCAAGATGGGGCGTACGTTCGTTTCGGAAGATGGCATTCCGGGAGAAAACGAGCCTCGCACGCTGATTATCAGTCACCGCGTCTGGCGAACGCATTTCAGTGAAGACCCTGACGTACTCGGTAGAGCAGTGTCGGTGGAAGGCAATCCACACGAGGTGGTCGGCGTTCTACCTCCCGACTTCAGGCTCAGTCTGGAAAGTGGTTCCGATGTGCCGCGTGACATTGACCTTTGGAGGCCCAGTGTCATACAATCGGCGAATCCCGGCCGTGAGTTCTTCCGCTTCGCAAACACATTAGTCCGTCTGAAAGATGGAGTCGATTTTCCTCAGGCCAATACTTTTCTCGAGGCATTCGCAAGGCGAGAAAGGGAGATGTACCCTGCCGCTTACGGGAATTCGCCCGCGCGGTTCACAGTTTCGCCAATACTCGAGGACCTGCTCAGCGATTCCAAGCCCGCAATCGTTGCCGCGGTAGTGGGCGTCCTGCTTCTCCTCGTAACTGCCACCGTCAACGCGTCGGCCCTCCTGGTTGTCGGACAAAGACGGCGGGCGCGGGAACTGGCCGTCCGGGCCGCAATAGGTGCAGGGCGTCGCAGACTTCTGACCGACGTTTTCGTCGAGCTTCTTCTGCTGTGGTGTGCGGGCTTCGCACTGGGAACCGGGATTGCGGTCTGGTGTTTATCCGGAACACGGAGGCTACTGCCACCGGAAGTTCCACGCCTGGAAAACCTGAGTCTCGATTGGGAAGGTGTCCTCTTGGCCGGCTGTTCGGCAATCGTGCTGATCCTGCCGATCTTGGTGACGGCCTTGTGGCGGCTGATGCGGGGTACGCCATGGAAACGTCTGAGCGGAGGCTCGGACAGAACCAGTACACCGCATGCTGCGGGTCATTCGATTTTAGTTGGCGCCCAGGTTGTGATGGCAGTGGTGTTGTTGTTCGGTGCGGTACAGTTGGCGCGCAGCGCGTTGGAATTGGCGACAACTGACCTGGGATTCGATCCACACCACACGATAGCACTCGAGACCCCGCTGTACGGGGCCGGTTTGAGTATCGAGGAGAGAAACGTACGCTACACGCAGATACGCGATCACCTGACACGGCTCCCCGGTGTCGTAGCTGTTGGGGGGATCTCTAATCCCCCACTCCACGGCACAGGGACGATCAGCACTTTCTATCGGACCGGCATGCAATCTGAATACGGAGTGGGAGAGCATCAAGCGAACTTCTATGCAGTGATTCCCGGCTACTTCTCTTCGGTTGGCAATTCAGTGATACGGGGACGCGATTTCACAGACCTGGAGAACCTGGAAGGACTGCCTGTCGCAATCATAGACGAGACCCTCGCCGAGGTTGCCTTCCCCGGGCAGGATCCGATTGGGCAGACTATCGGAGCTGCGGTTCTGGCCTCCGAAGGACCAACCACTGCACCCGATCCTACAATAGTAGGCGTGGTGGCACATTCACGGATCATCGATCCGACCGAGGAAGTCCGTCCACAGGTATTTTTGCCATACGGCTTTTGGAACTGGGGGCCGCAGTACTTGACGATTCGCACTGTTGGGGGCCCAGCATTGGTGCTACCGGAAGCGCGGGAAGTAGTGCGAGAACTCGGAACCGGTCATCCAGTCTTGCAAGTTGACATACTTGCAGAGAACCTCGGCGCGGCAACCTCCGTGCTGCGAGCAGTCACCATCCTGGTGGTAGCGTTGGCACTGTCGGCCGCGTTCCTAGCCTCGCTCGGCCTTTATGCGGCTGTATCGTACATCGTGATTCAACAACGGCGCGCCACTGCCATTCGCAGCGTTTTGGGCGCGAGCCCCGGTATCTTGTTTCGTGAGCAACTGAGACGCGTGCTTCTCATCCTACTAGCGGCAACTCCTGCGGGAATCGTTGTTGCCATCGTTGGTGCCCGGCTTCTCGAATCTCTCGTCTACAACGTCGCCGTGAGAGATGTCGGTAGCCTGGCCATCGCCGCCTTTGTGGGAGTGGCTGCATGTTTGTTAGCTGCTACCCTGCCAGCCCGCCGAGCTGCCAACGCCGACCTTCGCGTGGCACTGGAAGAAGATTGAGCCCCTGACACTGAAACCGACCCCGTCCAGAACTCGCCTCAGGGCCGGTCGTTCGACAGGAAAGGTTGGGCGGCATCCTCAGCCACTACCATCGAGAAGCCGCTTGATCGGTCGATCGAATATTGGAACAGGACGGGCTGATCAGCCCGAGAAACAGACCCCCTTACAGACCCCACTCCATCGCAAGAAAAAACCCCGATCTGACAAGTTGTTGTCAAATCAGGGCTTAGCAATCGGGACGGTGGGATTTGTTGCGAAGCACTGCGAGCATCGCCGTAGGCGAGCGCAGCACCACCCACGACCCCCTGAACCCCATGCCAGTCAGAGTGATGGGAAAAACGACATTTTGTCGGTTTTACGGGGGATTCCGGGCGTCGGTGCCGTACTTTGCGACATGCATGTCGACGACATTCCGGAGGCGTCTTTGGACGGTGACAGCAGCAACGAGCGCCGCTCCGCTCCGTCGTTACGGATCACTCGGCACCTCTCGGCACTGGATCGTCATGGTGAACGTGTCGCTCTGCTGGAACTCGCCGTCGTCGTCGATCCACGCGGGCTGCTCCCATCGCACCAGGCACCGTACCGCGTCTCGCTCGATGCCGAAGATCCCTGACCCCGGTCCGTCGGCACCGATCCCGTGGCTCATGCGCCACCCGAGGCGGTACATCTCGGAGCCTTCGAGGGCGTCGAAGTCCGGAACCGGGGGGCCGGCGAGCGAGTCGTGAGCCACGAACCGCACCTCACACCCCTGGTTAGTCTCTCCACTCCACATCCACTCGATCTCACCGGTGCTCCGCGCCAGCGTATCGTGCGGTACCGCGAGGAGCGCGGCGTAGAAGTCGTCGCAGGGATCGGGCTGAGCACTGCCGGCGTCGGCCTGCGTCCAACCCACGAGCACCACGACCAAGAGCGCGGACAACTTCATGCAGGCACCTCCCGTCTTGTCCTTGAGTGATTCGCCCTCTACGTGAGGCATCACGTAATAAAGAAATCCGTCTGCTTCACCGGAATCGAGCAGCGGCAAAACGTGAGGGTGGTTCAGATTGGCAGCGATTTTGATCTCTTGTTGGAACCGCTCGGCGCCAACTGCGGCTGCCAATTCTGGCCGGAGTACTTTGACCGCGACCAATCGTTCATGATTCAGGTCTTGCGCGAGATAGACAACCGCCATTCCTCCACGACCGATCTCCCGCTCGATGGTGTAGCGGTCGGCGAGGGCGGTGGTCAGGCGGGCATTTACCTCAGTTATCGGAGTTCCTTAGCGTCCTCTAAAGAAACTGAGACAACAGAGTCCGCGCTGGAACGACAATTGGCTTACCCGACTTCTCAAAGCAGTCTGCCTCCACATAGGGAAGGTCTATCACGACCTGGAACGCGTGAGGCACGGTAAGCTGCTTCTGGAAGTAGGCGATAGTGTTGTCGAGCCTCTCGTCTCGCCGCTTGACCTCGATTAGGAACCACGGTCTTCCGTCTCTCGTTACAACGAAGTCTACCTCACGTTTTTCCTTGTCACGCAAATACCCCAACTCAAAACTTCCCAGGCCGAGGTCCGTCCAACCTTCGACAGCCTTGAGAAGATGACAAGCGACAAACGTCTCTGCTCTGGCACCCTCGTCAGCAATTGTCGCCCAATCCCGCAAGTACCACTTTGGCTCTTTGCGCAACGATCTCGACACATTCTTGAACCATGGCCGCACCAGGAATCCGAGTTGCAGTTTCTGTAGCGCGTCGACCCACCGGCGTACGGTATCAACGGATACGCGCACCATCTTGGCCAGATTGCCGTAGATCAGTTGCTGAGAAGAACGTTCCGTCAGCACCTTCACCAGCATTTCCATCTGGTCGATTTGTTGGATTTGGGTCAAGTAGCGGATGTCTTCTCGAACGAGCTGCGCCGCCCGCAGCGACTGCCAGCGACGGCTGAACCTGGCATCCCGCCTCAGAAACGGCTCCGGGTAACCCCCGTGCTTCCAGAGTGCGTCGAACTCGGCCTTCTTTATGGAACCGGGCGAGCGCACGACTCGTTGAGGGTCCGGGAGATTTGTACGGATCACCTCGGAGATCGAAAACGGATGCATGTGGTAAAGGAAGTAACGACCCATCAGGCTGTCACCACCTCGACGATAGACATCCATGCTGCTACTTCCGGTCACGACTATGCGAAGCTCATCACTGTGAGCGTCAAAGAAGCCCTTCAGGAACTGTTTCCAACGGGGGTATTTGTGCAACTCGTCGAACAAAAGGACAGGAGTATCCTCCCGCAGTCGGTATAGCCCAAGTTGTTCCACCAGTCTGGCGGGCCCTGCGAGAATCATTTCGCGATGCTCTACTACGTCCCAGTTACTCGAGAAGGCGGCGTGGCTGCCGCACGTGGTCGTTTTCCCGACCTGACGCGGCCCAGAGACGAAAGCCATTTGGCGATTCGACTCGAGGTGGTCGGCCAGAATGGAATCGTACAATCTGTGTCTGGGTTTCACCCTGACCATCTTAAGTGATATCGTATAATAGTCAAGACCATTTTACGACCTATCTACGTTTGGTCAACAACTCACGCGAGAGACAGACCACCGCCATCCCTCCGCTACCGAGTTCCCGCTCGACGGTGTAGCGGTCGGCCAAGGCCGAAACCAGTGCTTCCGGAATGCTCATTGCTCTACGCCTCGAATTCTTCCCATTCCTTCTTCACCCTCACCATTAACTTCTGAAACCGCGGGTCACTGCGCAGGTTTTCCAGAAACGGGTCCTTCTCGGCCAGGAACGGATAGTTGATGAGACCCCGCTCCATGCCGTGCTCCAACCACTCTAAAGCCTCATCTGTAGTGCGGTCTTCAATCGGTCGAGTATGTCAGCCACGGGCAACGTCCTCGGTACCGAACTGTGCTACTATGAATGCGAGTAGAACAGGGGCATGTCCAGAGCAGCGAGGGAATGATGCGGAACCTGCAGGTAGTTGGATTCAGATGCTAAGTGTGCTTGACCATCCAGTCGCATAGTGCCAGGGTT
>JBDGYW010000131.1:0-11354 GCA_039588935.1 Gemmatimonadota bacterium
TGGTGCCGGGCAAATTGACGGCGCAACTAACCACGGACTCGACCAGTTCCAACGCGGATACTTCCTCCGTCTCTAGGCTGACTGCACTGGTGCCCGTTGCTTTACCGGGCGAGAATGCGGCCGGTGATCCCGCACCAGTTCCGCAGGCCGAACTGCCGAGCGCACTCCGAGGATTGAAGGTCGGAACGAAGACATACATCCGATATGAGTACATAGAGAGAGACGACGGCGCGGGTGGGACCACAGAAATCTCTCGGTTCAACCTGAAGCGTGGCTACCTCGACGTACGCAAGTCCATAACGGATTACCTCAGCTTCCGAATCACCCCTGACGTTCATCAGGATGATTCAGGTGACTGGAAACTCCGCATCAAATACCTGCACGCCAGGTTCACGGCGGCAGGAAATGACGTGATCGGCAAACCGTTCGCCGAGGTGGGCATAGCACACATGCCTTGGCTCGACTTCGAGGAGCACATCAACCTGTTCCGGATGCAGGGAACCATGTTCATGGAGCGGAACAGCCTGTTCAACTCAGCAGATCTTGGTTTCATGGTTGGTGCCAATCTCGGATCCGAACTACCGGAAGATTACAGGGAAAACGTCAACAGCAGTTACGCCGGGCGTTGGGGCTCATTCCAGTTGGGAGTGTTCAATGGTGGCGGTTATCACGCCGTAGCAAACAACAACACCATGGCCCTCCAGGGTCGCTTCACAGTACGCCCTCTACCGGATGTCGTTCCGGGCCTGCAGTTCTCCGCCCTGGGAATGACGGGCAAAGGCAACACAACAGATGCCCCCAGCTGGAACGTATTCAACGGTATGGTCAGCTTTGAAAGCCAGTATTTCAACGGCATCGGACAGTACTATACCGGCACCGGCAACCAAAAAGGGAACGCGGTCGACGCCAACGGCAATAGCCTCGATCAAAGCGGATATTCTCTGTTCGGGGAAATCCGCATGCCTGAGCGCGCAGAGTACTCTTTGTTCGCGCGTTACGATCGTTTTGACACCGACGCGAACAGTACGACGGCCGACCTGCACAAGCGGTTCATCATCGGCTTCGCCTGGCAGTTTTTCGATGAGAACTACTGGGTAGTGAACTACGACCGGTTGCAGCACTCGTTGACCGGTGTACCCACAGAGTACAGCATTGAAGTGACGTTGCAGATGAAGTACTAGTTGCAACTGCGGCAGGGGGAGCAGAGGTTGCAGAAGCGGCAGGTGATATGGTTGCCTGCCGCTTCTCATTTGTGCTACATCCAGAGACGTTCCAGAAATCGTAACGCATTCCCGTAAGCGAGCGCCTGCTTGTCTTCCTGCCCAAAGTCCGAACCGAAGGATGCCAGTACCTCCTGGTACTTCCCAGCATGCTCGTGCGCGGGATGGTAGAACGGAAGCCTGCCCTGGTCGAGCGAGTTTTTCCAATAGAAGAAGTCAGCTCCGAAGCACAAGCCTTCGCCGAGACCAAGTTCGTAACCGTGCAGCACATGACGCTCGATATATGACGGATCGTCGGAATGCACGAACGCCCGGACGAAGTTGATACCTACTACGCCGCCACGATCAAAGATCTCCCGAGCGAGCCAGTCCGGGAGATTCCGCGCATGATCGCAGACGGCGCGGAAGTTGGAATGACTGGCTAGGATGGGCACGTTCAGTCCCTTGGCATCGATGAGGTCCACGATACCACGCGCCAAGGCATCGCTGGTATGCGACAAGTCGATGGCGATCCCCATCCCGCTCAGGTGCTCGAGCAATTCCCTGCCGTCGTCCTGCAAACCGATATCCGTCATGTTGCCACCGCCGAAGCGGTTGGCACTGTGATGTGTCATCGTGATGTAAAGCAGCTTCCCTGCCTGCTGGACTAACTGCTCGAGCCGAGTGAACGCCAGGTCGAGCGACTCGGTTTCGGTGCAGAGAGCGGAAGCGTTCTCAATCGCCCCTATTACTCCCGTTCCTGTCGACGATAGCGCCTCTGCGGCCTGATCTCCTGTCGTCACGTGATGAAAGGAACCGGGGGATTCTGATGGCAGTCCGTTGAACCGGCGAATTTCCTCAGCCGCAAGGTCGGCACTGTGTGGCTCACTGGGAACGTATGCAGCCAACACCTGAAGCTTGACGTCTCCTAAGACCAGAAAGGGTACGGCGCAACCGATATCGTTCGTGTTGTCTGGCGAGGCACCATCGACGGTCTCCAGGTAAGACAAGAGATCACAATGGAGATCGAATATTGGATATGGCGGTTCACCGTGCTGGATGTCCATCATCTCAAGCTCACCAACCCCGCTTCCGCAGCATTCTCCATGTACTGCAACACCGCCTCGGCGGTCACAACGCCATAGTAATGCGCTCCTGCCTCGCGTGCTTCGGCTGCAACGAAACGATAGACATCGAGTCCGTTACGTTCGCCGTTCACCGCATTCAGGATCTCGTGCGCCATGAGTCCATGCAGCCCCTGCACGCCCGAGATCTGCCGTCGACCAGTCAGGAACTCGGTCGGCCCTGCGACAATCCCCGGACGGAGTTCGGCCAGACGATTCTCCGTCTCCGACATCGTCTTGCGCGGCACCCGGCCCTGTCCCGCCGCCTGGCGATACGCGAGTTGCACATCACGCATCCCTTGGCTCTCGCGCCGCTCGAGTTCTTCCAGTAACCCGTCAATCGAGCGAACGACGTCTCCGTCGATCTCCGCAAGGGAACCGATGGCGAGCCGCTCGCGTTCGGCAGCGTACCATACTTGGTCCGTCGCATTGTGATATGCTGTCTCCTTGTCATCCGCGTTGGCGATCCAGGTTTGCCCGAGACGCACGTTGCGGCCGAGCCTTTCCATGCCTCGTCCAACGGTCTGTGCCGTGAATGACTGCGCCATGGAGCCGTCAGCACTCGCCATCGTATATGCCATCAGCGCGACAGCAGCCGCGTTCCTGCCCAACTGAGTGCGATCGACATTCCACAGGTCATCATCGCTGGAGTGGATATAGCGGTCAGGCATGTTGGTGAAACTCGTGCCGGGCACACCGATCGGCGCCTCATTGAAAGTCATGTGATCGCTGTTGCTGTGGAAGAAGATCACCTCCGCATTGTACCTGTGGCGGCTGCCCAGATGTGCCATGTGTGGTTCGGGATAGAAGGGAGTACCGGCCTGTGCCTGCGCCAACTCGTACTTGTTGACCGTCACCATGTACTCGATCACCGACTCGACCACGTCGTTGAAGAAGTGGAACCGGGCGGCCGGGACTCGCGTGATATTCTGCTTGCGCATCACGTCCTGAGCCTGATTGGCACCAACCATGTCCTGGTTGATGTTCACCCACATCTCGTTGTGCGCTTCGGGATTGTCGGCAAAGTACTGCCGTTGACTCGAGATCTCCGTCACCCACCAGAATCGCAGGTTGCGCCTCGGCCGCGGGATCCGACCCTCCTCGATCAGTCGATTCAAGGCCCTGCCGATCTCGAGCATGCTCGCAGCACCACTGGCATCGTCGTTGGCAGACTGCGCCTCTTCCTGAAGGTGCGACGTCAGCACCACATCCTGACCCAAGCCTGGCTCAGTTCCACGGATGTACGCCTCCACCATCACCTGCCACGGCTCGGTGCCCTGCTGGGATTCAAAGGTGGCATCAACCACGGCGCTGACCACAACCGGCTCATCGGTGCCAGCCAGCATGTTGCTCAGCCGCACGCCTTGACGCGCTGATATTCCGAACGCAAATGTCGGCTCGTGCCCACCTGATCCTTGGCTCGGAATGCTTATCCAGCGTAATTGGTCGGGTCGGGATAGACCTGCACCTGACGTCCCGCTCATCGGTGAGAACGGGCTCGGGTACCACAGGACGCCCAACGCCCCACGGTTCCACACAGCCTCTCGCATGGTGGTACCGAGGGAACCGTATGTCATGACGACCTTTCCGGCGATATCCACACCCTCGTAGTCGTCCGCCGATCCAGCACCAACGTCGATCAGTTCACCTGTCACATCAGTGGTTCGGCTGTAGTCAGCTAGGTGCAAGACTGACTGGAGCGTGCTGGCGATGCGCTCAGGTTCGGGCTCTACGATCCAGAGATCACCGAAGTGGCCGTTCCACGGTGTTGTGGTGGAGGCCTGTTTGATGAGTTGCACTTCAGTGAGGCCAGCTTGCCGGGCCGTCTGTTCCATGTACTCCGCGACTCGCCAAAGGCCGTCGGATCCTCCTCGCGGCCTATGGAACTGGGTTTGAAACCGAATGTGCTCATACGCCGCATCGCCGGAGATCTCCTGGGTGATCTGGCGCGTGTATTCTCTGCTGAGCACAGGTAGTTCCTGCGCAGCTAGCTCACCTATGGGGCCAACGCCGCACAACGCAGCAACCGAGAACAAACAGCTCCACACTATTTTCGACATGCTTCCTCCTGGTCCAAAGCACAGCACAAACTCGTGACCCGACTCATCTGGTAGTGCTCAATAATCGGCTGGAGGCGAACTGAGCACAATCCACCACTGCTCCAAAGCATCGCAAAGAGAGCTTGCCCCGCGGAGTCGTCGGTGCGAGAATCAGTTGCCCCTCGATGCCGGCCTTCGAGGATGCAGCAAAATGAAGATGCGCGGAACTAGGATTCGGAGGCATCAATGACTCCAGGCAACATTGAGTTGATCATCACCGTCCTCGGAGCGCTCGCCGGCGGAGCAATGGGACTCGGAGCCATCAAGATCGTTGTGAGCGCGTGGATTCGGAAGAAGGAACTCGCGACGGGTGGAGAGGATCTCGAGAGGCTCATTGAATCGGTCGAGGCTCTACGATCGGAAACGGCATACATACGTGATCACCTCGGGGCCGAGATCTCCGATGTGCACGAGCGCCTGGAGTTCGCGGAGCGCATGCTTACAAGAGGATCCGCGGAAAACAAATGAATGAACAGAGCCCATCACCAACGGTGCGGTATGACGTATCCGCGGCCAGAGCAGCGATAGCCGATATTGCCGTGCAAACCCCTCTGCTCTCCTCGTCGGCATTGACCGAAAGGGTAGACACTCCCGTCACCCTGAAGCTGGAGAACCTCCAGGTGACCGGATCTTTCAAGGTCCGAGGAGCGGCGAACAAGATCCTCTCGCTCTCCGAAGACGAGAAGGAACGCGGAGTGGTAACCTGCTCGAGTGGCAACCACGGACTGGCGGTGTCGTATGTCGCTGGCTCACTAGGGATACCGGCCACAATCGTCGTTCCTGAATGGGTCGACACGTCGAAACTCGAGTCGATCAAGAATCACGGTGCAGAAGCCGTTCTCCACGGCAAGACCTACGATGAAGCCGAGGAACGTTCGTTCGAGGTAGAACAGGACGAGGGGCTGACATACGTTCACCCCTTCGACGACCCACACGTCGTTGCCGGCCAGGGTACCATCGGTCTCGAGCTGCTGGATCAACTTCCGTCCATGGACAGTGTGGTCGTACCTCTCTCTGGAGGTGGCTTGATTGGGGGTATTGCCTACACAGTAAAGGCAGCGGATCCGACAATTCGCGTGATTGGTGTATCGGCTGAGAATGCGCGGGTGATGTATGAAAGCCTCATACTCGGCCATCCGGCCGCGTTCCCAGAAGACGAAACGTTTGCAAGCGCTCTTTCCGGTGGCATCGGGCTCGACAACGAACACACTTTCGGGCTAGTCCGCGACTTCGTCGACGAACACGTGCTCGTGACTGAGGATGAGATCAGAGAGGCAATGGCGTTCGCCGCAAAGGAGCATAAACTGATTGTGGAGGGCGGAGGCGCCGTTGGCATAGCGGCAGTGCTGGCCGGCAAGGTCGGTCGGGCCGGTTGGAGCATGGGTGTGGTGGTGAGTGGGGGGAATATCGATATGCAGAGTTTTGGGAAAGTGGTGAGTTCTGAGTGGTGAGTAGCAGGTGGAGTGTTGTGCATGACGCATTTGCCGCACATGCCGCGTATCCCTAATTTCCGCCTGTGCCTGAGATCCCAGAAGATCTGAAGTCTGTTTTAGCTAACCGCTACTCCCTCGTGCGCGTCATCGGCCGAGGTGGCATGGCAACCGTGTACTTGGCCCGCGACATCAAGCACAGCCGCCAGGTGGCCGTCAAGGTGCTCAAACCCGAGCTAGTGGCAACACTGGGTGTAGACCGATTCCTGCGAGAGATCGAGATCTCAGCACAACTGAACCACCCACACATCCTACCACTGCTCGACTCGGGCAACACTGATGGCGTGCTCTGCTACGTGATGCCATACGTGGATGGTGAGTCTCTGCGCGGCCTGTTGAATCGTGAACGCCCCCTCCCTCTGGAACGCGCGCTCCTTATCCTTCGAGAAGTTGCTGATGCGCTGAGTTACGCTCACCGGCAGGGTGTCGTTCACAGAGACATCAAGCCCGAAAACATCCTCATGTCCGAGGGTCATGCCGTGGTCGCCGACTTCGGCATTGCCAAGGCAATTTCTACTGCGGGCGGCGAGGCGCTCACGCGTACCGGTTTCCCCCTCGGCACCCCGGGTTACATGAGTCCCGAGCAAGCTGCGGGGAACACAGATCTCGGCGAGAGGACTGATGTGTTCAGCCTCGCTTGCGTGTTCTATGAGATGTTGGTGGGCGAAACGCCAGGCCTGTGGCCAGTCGAGGAGGAGGTGAGACTCGGACGCTTCACCGAAATCCCGCCCGAACACCGAACCCGACTGGACAATCTCTCAGGAGCCGTCGAACAAGCCCTTACGCGCGCGATGGCACAACGCCCCCGTGAACGCTTCGAAACGCCGTTGGCTTTCGCAGAGGCAGTGGAGCACGCACCCAAGGCCTCGAGAAAATATGACGACGCAGCGGCGCGTGACATCATCCAGCGCGCGGCCCAAATGCAGGCCAATGCCCCCACCGAAGGCGATGCGCTCTCGCTGGGAGGCATTCAGCAGATTGCGGCCGAGGTTGGAATTCCGCCAGAACAGGTGAGGGACGCGGCGGAGTTGGCAAACGACGGCGACGTCGGAGGTACCACTCGAGGTTTTCTCGGATTCTCAACAAGGGTCGACCTCGACCGCCTCGTCGAGCGGGAACTCCCTGAAGCGGGCTATGAGGCCGTGCTCGAAGAGATTCGCACTGTTATGGGTGAGGTCGGACGGATCAACCCCACCCTGGGAAGGTCGTTATCCTGGAACTCGTTGACCTTTCAGAACTCCCTGGAGGGCTCGGGCCGCTTGACGCAGGTGATGGTGAGTCCCAAGCGCAGCCGCACAACAATCAGAATCACCGAGAGCGCCGGCGTGCATTCGGTTCTCCTAGGGAGTGGCGTTTCGATAATCGGTCTCTTTACCTTGATCATCTTGGCGAAAGCAACAGAGCTTCCTGTGCCAATCATCGCGTCGGGGGTCGGCGCGACGCTTCTGGCTGGCGGAATCGGCGCTCGAGCCCTGCTCCAGAAGTTCCATAATAGGCGTCACAGGATTCTCTCGCGCATGCTCGACCGGATCGCGAGGCAGGTGGAGGTGGAGGAACGGCAGCTGCATGGACCAACGGGGGACACATCCGACCACACATGACCTCCCCACCACCTGTGGCACGTACTTCCCATGTGCAGTGGCATGAATACTGTTTAGCTACGGTCCTGCCGTGACCGGATGCCCGTCACGTTGAAGACGATCGACATACCCATCAAAACACTTCCCAACACCAGCATCACGACGCAGATGGTCTCATTCAAGGGAATGCCGAAGAACCTGCCGGCTCCATTCTCAAACGCCCGGTTCATCTGAGTTCCCAACGTCGCAAAGAACAGCGCCACCAGCAGAATCGACATTCCAACACGCGTGAGGTCTTGCGGCCCACGACCGCGCCTCGTCATCCATCTTAGCAACACGGCGATCTCCTTTTCTTGCGACGACGGTTCTCAGTCCTGAAAGTGGTACCAGACCATGAACAGCACTTTGCACACGGCCATGACCGACAACACGATCAGAAAATCAACCCTAATTACTCCATTCACGATCTGATCGTAGAAAAACCAGCCGGCCATGAGCAGTGCAGCCAGAATGCCGGCGTGGCTCGTCGATTTATAGCGGTGCAGCAGGAGCCGCTCATCGACATTGCTCTTGAAGAAGGAAAACAAGCCCATTTCAATCGTCCTCCACACGTCGGAACAAATCGTCCGTGGAACACCCGAATATCACGGCCATCTTGAGCGCCAATGCCAGGCTCGGCACGTATCGCCCCCGCTCGATAGATATGACGCTCTGGCGGGAGACGCCGGTGGCCTCAGCCAGGTCCTGCTGCGTCATGCTGGCATTGGACCGGAATTCCTTCACCAAATTCTCGATCTTTGCGTTCATGGCGCGGACTCCAAACAAGTAAAGCGTGCTTTACATTCTCAATATGGACGACGTTTCGCCGAATGTCAAGCATGCTTTACATCTTGACTGTAGAACAGGACACTGGTGAGCGGAGTTGCGGCAGTGCTTGCTCGCTAGAAAGAGATTCTCTCCCCAGGAGTGAGTAGCAGGAACATGTCCGGGTAGTTATCAGAAACCTGAGCGATCGTTTCCGGTGCGTCGTCCATCAGACTCTTGGGCAGATGGAAAAGCCCGACGTGATCCGCCCTGAGAATCCCTTGCAAGATCCCCTCCGCTTCAGGGTTCGTCGGAAACCAGAAGTGTACTAGAGCCAGATCGATGTGCTCTTCGCCGAGCCCAAAGTGGTTAAACGTTTCTGGGTTTCCGTCCGAGTCACCCTCGTGGAAGATCGTTCGCCCGTCCATCTCGATCAGATACATCAGGTTTTGCGGAGTTTCGCGGTTGCCACTGTGGAGAGTTCTGTATGCAGTGACGGCGATCCCATCGAAGCTTCGTTCAAAGGTCATACCTAGGTCGAGCGCGATTGGGACCACGCGATCACTGATCGATGTCCAATCCGACACGCTGTCCCTGAGAGTGGCGACTGCGTCTTCCGGGGCCAGCAGCACCGCCTGCGAGTTGTTGTTGAGAAACCGGCCGCCCGCGGATGGATTGAAGTGGTCTGCATGATTATGAGTAACGAGCACGAGGTTCACATCGTCAAACGGAGCGTGGCCACTTTCCATCTGCACCAACATCTCTGACGGCGGCGCGGTGTAGTCTGGATGTGGGTCAGTGAAGATGGCATCGATCAGCACCTTCTTCGTGGCTGCCTGCACCAGAACCCCTTCGTTTGCGATGAACAGCAGATCGAGGTTGGATTCCCGCACACCCTCACTCGGCGAGTCTTGGGCAACCCTGTTACATGCTCCGGCAAGAAGACTGACCACAATGATCGTCACAAGCTGTTTCATCGTATCTCTCCGTCTCGATCCCCCAACACTGCAACCCTCGGTACACGAGGAAGACCTGAGCAAGGAACTCTTGGTTTCGCGTACGTCGCTGGGGTTTTTGCAGACGGGGGGCGTAAGCCCCCCTGTTCTTGTGTTGCTCTGATTCGGACCGATCTTAGGACGCGCGGACGAACGGCGCGGTTAGCACGATCCGAATTGGTGCGCCCGCGTCCAGCATCACCTTATCGCCCCTGGTTGCGACGGCGATACCAACGCCGGCAGCTGTGCCAACCGCCGCTCCGACGAGGGTCCCAGTTCTATTCCCGCCAATGAGTCGGCCTGCGAGAGCGCCAACCGCTGCGCCAGCCCCCACCTTCGCCGCCTCACCGAGACCAACGTCGTCTGCTTCAGTCCTCGCCCCAACGCTGTCGGTTCGAGACTGGAGTGAATAGATATCACCGCCAATGCTGACCTGCTGAAAGGTGAGCAGCATTACCTCGGTGGTGCCGTTGCTATCCGTCACTTCAGTCTTGGATAGCGTCCCATGGAACATCGCGCCCGCGGGTATGACCTCTCTGCCTCGCGTGTCATAGAGCCCCTCTGCAGCGGTAGCCATGATGCTCTGCCCAACAGCCTCGTCATTCAGCTCGACCGTGTCCAAGGCGCTGAGCATAATGGTGGTACCTTCGTCAAGCTCAAGCGGTGGTAGCGGCCTGGCCGGAGGTGGCGTCGGATCTTCGTGCTGCTGAGGAGGTTGGGGCCTTGCCACCGGTGCCGGCGGCGCTTCAGGCTCAGGCTGAGGTTCGGCGAGTGCAGTGTCCCCAAGGCTCCCAATTGACTCCGCCGGCGGCAGATTCAGGTCGCGCTCCGAATCCGCGTCTGTTTCTCCACTACCGCATGCACCTAGTGCCGTCAACGCGAACGGAATGAATGGAATGATGCGTCTGCTGAGCATGGTGCAGCCTCCTTGTTGGTCCAGCATACAGTTGTTGGCGGCCTCACTCGAACACCGGAAGAACGATATCGACCGCCGGTATATTCTTAGATTCAGGTACTAATATAAGGTACAACCGCCGACTATCTACTCACCACCACAGATCTCGCGACCACAGTAATCTTGCCATAAAATGTTCCATTCCGACATCCCCTCAGGATCATCAAAGTCCTATCACGGTATTATCTCCGTGATCAGCCGATTGACAAGCGTCAGGTTCATTAGACAAACTAAAGGATCGTGACTGGCAGACCGATATCGACCAACAGTTGCCTGAGAGGCCGTGGGAGACAGAACAACATGAGAAACACATTCGGCATCGTAGGCTTCTTTGCAGTTCTCGCCGCGGTCAACATGCCTGTTATCGACCGCGATGCTGCGCAAGACCGGCAAGAGGACAATAGGCGTACTGACTTCGTGGCAGCCGCAAAACGCGGAGACGAGAATGCGGTTCGCAGAGCGCTCGATGAAGACTCCACACTTGCTCAAGCAATCGACGTGCAGGGAATGACGGCGCTCGATTGGGCAGCTACCCGCCGGCACTGGCACATCTTCCGACAGCTGTTGGCCAAGGGCGCACCGGTTATACGCGTTGGCGCTGACGGGGGTACGGTCGTACACCGGGTGGCCCACTACGATCGTCCGGACATGCTGCAACTTCTCATCAATGCAGGCGGCGACATCACCACTCAGAATCAATGGGGTCGTTCACCCCTGCATGTGGCTGCGCGGCGCGGGTGCCTAGATATCGCAAAGCTGCTGATCGACTTGGGAGCTGATCTGAATGCAGTGACGAATGAAGGCTGGACCCCGCTGCACGTTGCCTATCGAGCAGGGCAACCAGAGCTAGTCGATGTGTTGCTAGCCGCTGGGGCAGACGCAAATCGACTGGATGGGGACGGCATGGCTCCCGCCGATCATCTGTTCGAGCGCCCAATGGAGATGCCGATCCAGGAAGCGGCCCTGTACGAGTATCAAGGGTTATTCGATGTGGACGAGCACTTCCACTTCAAGGTCTGGGTTGATGATGGCAGGCTGATGCTCCAGGACTTCGGGCCCGACGAACTCTACGCGACCGGACCGGATTCCTTTTACTGCAAGTCGGAGC
>JBDGYW010000132.1:0-13463 GCA_039588935.1 Gemmatimonadota bacterium
GATCGGAACCCATCACATTGAATTGCCGAGTGGTGAACGAAACAGTCTCGTTCGGTACCGTCGGGTGTGATGAAGCCAAAGCCCTTCGAATCGTTAAACCGCTTAACCTTGCCCTTCGTGCGCATCTTCAGCTATTCCTCTTCCCTCATTCTGGTTGAATCACTACCACTGCCTTGCGTACCACTCAGCCACACTTCGGGACCTACGATGGCTTGAGAAAAAAAAGAGGCCCGTGCGAAAGCCAGGTCCCTTCATTGTGTGCCCTATCGCTGGCCCAAGATAGCAATCTGTACTGTCACTGTCAAAATGGCCAACTACGCGCCCAACCGCCGAAATGCGCGGCTCGTCTCGGCAACTCATCTCGCACTGAACCGTTCCAGGAACTCTCTCTCATCAGGTGTCAAACTCGACACTCCGCCGGCGCCGATCTTGTCGAGGATCCGGTCGAGTTCTTCGGAGTTCACGGGGTGCATATCGTCTCTGCGAATGCGTTGCCACCTCGCGATGTCCGCGGCGCTGTTCGGCACGTTCTTCTTCACTTTGGGCTGCGCCTTGGCTCGGAACTGCGCTGCCGGTGAACGTCGTTCCCAAAACTTGAGGTACAGAAAACCGCCGAGGAAACCGCCGAGATGGGCGAAGTGAGCAACGTTGCCGCCGCCTTGCCAGCCAAGGTAGAGTGAAACGACTGTCAGGACAGCGACCAGCACGCGGGCCTCAACGGGCAAAACTCCCCATATGTATATCCGCTCGCGTGGCCAGTACAACGCAAAGCCCATCAAGACACCAAATACTGCACCTGAGGCACCAACGATCGCGACCCTCGGCGTGAACGGGAATGAGAGAATTGCTCCGGTGATGCCGCTTAGGAGGTACAACCACAAGAACTGTCGTCCACCCAGCCGGCCTTCGAGTCGTGGCCCGAAGAAATACAAACCGATCATGTTGAAAATGAGGTGCATCAACCCGGCGTGAAGAAACATATATGTGATGATCGTCCACGGCCGAAACGCGATCAAGATCGGAACCAGCATGAGTTGCGTGGTCAGCTCGGGCACGAGCTGCGTGATGAAGTACATCGCCACATTAGCGATCAACAACCTCTGCACCCAGCGTGTCATATTGCGATTGCAGACGTGTGACGATCAACGCCGCTGTTGAGCGCGGAACGGATCATGTTCCGGGTGGGCCTGGTGGCGGTCTCAGCTTGTTCCTGAGGATGATACGGGCACAGGTATTCCAGCGGAGAACGGAATCGTCGTTTCCTTGAGGGCGGATCTTTTCAGCCTTCTCATACCGGGCCATCGCGTCTCTCAGCAGGTCATACACCATCGGCCCAGATCCCAACGTACCGTGCGCGAGCAACTCCTTCGCTCGCCGCTCACGGATTATGCCGGCATAGTACGTTCGTTCGTATTCCGAATCGAGTTTGGAAAGGAGTTGCCGCGCTTCACCCTCGTCCACCCCGCCACCGTCGCCGAACTGCTCAGAAAGAGCTAGCACCAACAATACCAGTGCTCGCTGGTTGTCAGGGTCGATTGCCAGAATATCACGGCAGATGCTCTCAGCCTCTCGGGGCTCATTGAGTAGCCGGTAGTGCTCCGCCCTTTCCAGCGCGGCATCGATTCCCTCCGGCGACAACGGCTTGAACTCAAACATCACAGCTTCCTCTTGCGAGCAATCCCAATGTTACTGGTGGCGCGTTTCTGACGCAAAGTCAAAACAGCCCACGACCGCACAACC
This sequence comes from Gemmatimonadota bacterium, assembly GCA_039588935.1. Taxonomy (GTDB): domain Bacteria; phylum Gemmatimonadota; class Gemmatimonadetes; order Gemmatimonadales; family GWC2-71-9; genus JBDGYW01. Next base: position 1,741 of record JBDGYW010000132.1, read on the forward strand.
CGTCGGTCGCGGGCTGTTCTTTATCAGATCTTACGGAGCGCAAACGCGCAGAACCTCTCAGCGCACCTTACGCCGAGCACGTGTCCAACTCGTTCTACGATTCGTTGGCTCCTTCCTCGCCCTCTGTCGTCGACTCGGCCCACTCGGACTCGTCGACGGCCACATAGGCGGTGTCGATCACGATCGCGTCGACAGGTACCGATTCCCTCGTCCCACGATCTCGCACGGGCACAACTCTGATCCGGTCGACGACGTCCATCCCTTCGATCACCCGCCCAAAGACACACATTCCCCACGTCTCTTCGTTTGTATCGAGCTGGGGGTTGTCCTTCACGTTTATGAAGAATTCCGTCTTTGCCGTATGCGGGTCCGTACCACGGGCCATGCCTACAGCGCCACGGACGTTCAATAGCCCGTTGTCGCCTTCGTTCGTCAACATCGCGGCGGGAGTTCTGTCTCACCCGGTGGACGATGAGGCCTCTGTAGAACTGCTGACTCACATGGCGAACGAAGTTGGTGACCGTAGCGGGGGCAGCTCTCTGATCGAGTTCCATTACGATTCGACCCATGGTCGTCTCGAACACTACCGTCGGCGTTGAGTCGGGCGGTGGTGGCGGCGCTTCTTCGACATCGGTATCCGCTTCACCAGGCGCGCAAGCCGCCATCAGAAATGCCGTAAACACGGGCAGGACCACTCTCTTTACAGGAATCACGTACATCTCCTTTCCCTTGGGACATCTTTGTTTCGTACAGGGATACACGGTAGAGGTTAAAACCGCGTCACGCTAGTTGCAAGTCGTCTATTCTTGCCGGTCAAAGCCCGACGATGTGCTTCGGCAGCCGCGCGCTCAAATGCATCAGCACGTCGTATACGGATATGCCGGCGCGCTCCGCGATCGTATTCGGATACACTGCCGGATCTTCGGGCCCAATCAACGTAGCTTCGTCCCCGATCTCTGCCCTCTTCTCCCCTCCGAGTTCTACTATCGTATGGCTGGCGCTCACGGCGCCGATCACCTTGAAGAGCCTTCCCCCAATCAAGACCTCACACCCGTGCACCGCATTTCTGGGGTAGCCGTCGGCGTGGCCAACCGGGAGGGTTGCTACCCACGTCGGGCGCTCAGCCACGTAGTTCCGTCCGTAACTCACGCCGTCACCGGTTTCGAGCCGTTCGACCCTGACCACACGGGCACGAAGCCTGAGCGCGGGGCGAAGGTTGGCGCGGTTCATCGCCATCGCACCCGCCGGATAGGCGCCATAGAGCACCAGTCCCGGTCGCACCATGTCGAGAAATGCGTCGGGTCGGAAGAACACGCCGTGCGAGGAGGCCGCGTGGAGGCGCCCGAGATCCACGCCCCGCCCCCGCGCGGTGTTCGCAACCTCGAGAAACCGTCTCAGCTGCACCTGGTCGAAGTCGTCGTCTTCGGTGAACCCCATCATCGTGCCTTCGATCCGTATCCCCGACTCGCCCGCGACGGACTCAATCCATGGGATCGCGCGCCTGAACGGTACTCCTATCCGGTTCATCCCCGTATCCAGATAGAGGTGAACCGGAATCTCCCGGTTCTGCGCGGCCGCGAGACGGGCCAACACCCGATGCACGCCATCGGTGTAGGGCGCAAGCTGAACGTCCCGCGCGACCATTTCCTTACCGTCTGCCTCTGAGAAAAGGCCCATGAGGAGTACGGGTTTGCGAACTCCTGCATCGCGTAGGGCGATAGCCTGATCCGGCTTCACCACAGCCAGCCCTGAAACCTCATCGAGCCCGTCGAGGATTGGCCCAACAGTGGTCAGCCCCAGCCCATAGCCGTTGTTCTTCACGACCGCGAGGATCGGCCGACCCGAGCAGGTGCGGGCTATTTCCGCCACGTTGTGTCGAATGGCGGCGGCATCGACCTCTATGGCGGGGTCAAAACCGGCGCGACCGGCTAGCCTCGAGGAGCACAACGCATCGGAGGCGTCCCCAATGGCTAGGTGCGCTCTCTTGACGGACTTGGCGGAGCCCATTGTCGGCACACCAAGGGCGGCGGCCGAGCCTGAAATGAAAACACGACGCGAGATGGGCAAAGGATACCTCCAGGTTGCGAATACCCCTCAACTCAATAAGATGTAGACAATTCGCCAAAATGTAAGTGCCGTGCTGGCAACACTTTGGCCGCACAGACCTGCCAATGAGCTTTCGAGACGCGACCGGTTTGGCTATGATTCATCAGGGTCGTTTGGGTCGAGCGACTAGCCCCGCGGTTCTTCAGCATCAAAGAGTGCCACGAACGCTTCGATTTCGGTTCGGCACCTGAGCATAAAGAAAAGACATAACCCAACGGGGAAAGGTGGACCGCCTAACGAGGAGGTTGCCATCACGCGTCTAGTAGAAAAAAAATACCGCGCATACACGTGGAGAGAAATCGAGCGGCTCCCGCAACTGCGGGAGTTGTCGGACACCGATCGTATGTCGATGGTGGCTGTAGCCCAGGTGTTTCCGTTCCGGGCAAACAACCATGTGGTTGACGAACTCATCGATTGGTCCAACATACCCGAAGACCCCATTTTCCAGTTGACTTTTCCGCAGCCGGCGATGCTCGGTATTCACGATCTCGCTCGGATGCTCGGCTTGATGCGTCGCGGGACTCCCGATGAGGTCAAAGAAGCGGCCACACAGATTCAGGTGAGTCTGAACCCGCATCCTGCAGGGCAGCTCGACTTGAATGTGCCGAGGATGATGGACGAGCCACTCCCGGGCTTGCAGCACAAATACGATGAAACGGTCCTGTTCTTCCCGGCAGCTGGGCAGACGTGTCACGCCTATTGCTCCTACTGCTTCCGGTGGCCGCAGTTTGCCGGTCTCGATGGGATGAAGTTTGCCTGCCGCAGGACGGATTCATTGGTGGAGTACCTCAAGGGTCACAAGGAAGTCAGCAGCGTCCTCATCACGGGTGGCGACCCGTTAGTAATGAAGACTTCGCTGTTGCGCCGACACGTGGAAGCGCTGCTTGATCCTGCACTCGAGCACGTGGCAAGCATCCGGATCGGAACGAAGGCGCTGGCGTATTGGCCGTATCGCTTCGTAACGCACCGGGACTCCGCGGAATTGTTGGAACTGTTCGAGAGGGTCCGCGAATCGGGCAAGCATCTCGCTCTAATGGCTCACTTCAGCCACCCACGGGAACTCGAACCGTCGATAACGAAGCAGGCGATCCGGGCAGTAAGCGACTCCGGCGCTACTATCCGCTGTCAGTCGCCGATAGTGCGGCACGTAAATGATTCGGTGGACGCCTGGGCTGATCTCTGGAAGCAGCAGGTGCGTCTGGGCGCCGTGCCGTACTACATGTTCGTCGCGCGCAATACGGGGCCGATGCATTACTTCGAGGTTCCGTTGCTTCGGGCGGAGGAGGTGTACAGGAAGGCCTTCCGCCAGGTGTCCGGACTGGCCCGCACGGTCCGTGGACCCTCAATGTCCGCGAATCCTGGGAAAGTGCTGTTCATCGGGACAACCTACGTGTACAACGAAGAAGTCTTCGTATTGAGATTCATCCAGGCGCGAAACCCCGAATGGGTCGGCAAACCGTTCTTTGCACGCTACGATCCCACTGCTACCTGGTTTACCGACCTCAAGCCTGCACTGGGGGAAAAGGAGTTCTTCTTCGAGAAAGAGTTCCGGCAGATCACTCAACCTTCCGAACCAGTTGATTTGCCGGATCAGGTGAAGGCAGCGACGCGATGAGGGCGCACCTGCTCCGGGTCGGTTGGCAAAAAAAAGGGCACGGCGGGTAATCAGCGCCGTGCCCTTTCGAGTTCAAGCTCCAGTTGGCCGTCAGTGTCTTTCGCGGAACTGCCTCCACAAACGCGTGTGCTTGCTTTCCAGCGAAACCTCTACGCCCGCGATGAACGCTCGCTCCACGTTCGTGACGATCTGAAGTGGGTCGCCGTCGGTCACGATCAAGTCTGCGCGCTTACCCACATCGATGCTGCCCATCAAATCACCCAGGCCGAGAATCTCGGCGGCATTTAGGGTAACTGCCCGGAGTCCCTCTTCCTCTGGAAGACCGAATGCGACCGACTTGGCCGCGAAGTACGGAAGGTTCCGTACCTGGGCGATGTCGCTAGTGCCAAAGCTGACCTTGACTCCGGCGGCGTGCAGAATCCCCGCGTTGCTCCACGCCGCGGATATCGGATCGTCCCGATCGCCGGTTGGCGAAAGCACGGATCCAACTACTACGGGGATGTCGTGGCTCGCGAGTTCGTTGGCGACACGGAAGGCCTGATCGCCACCGATGACCACGCCTTTCATGTCGGGGAACTTCTCGAGGAACAGCAGCAGTGTTCTAATGTGACGCTCACGTCTCACAGAGAAGAACACTGGCACTTCACCGGTCACGGCGGGAACCAGCGCCTCTAGCATCAACACATCCTGGTTTGCGAGATTTGGTTCGAAGAACTGTGTGGGTTGCTCAATTCCACTCGGCTGCGCGGCAAAGACGACAGCACGCTCAAAAAGAGCAACAAGCTCTTCGAGTCGTTCTCCGGAGATCTTTGGTTCGTCCCAGGCATTCCCGCTGGGCGACGGGAAGTTCACGATCAGCGCCGCTCTGTCGGAAATGCTCATGCGTTCCTGTGTATCGCCGGTCAACTGCACGACCGAACCCGACGACGTGATGACCGACCCCTGCCCCTGGGAAAGCCCAACCATGGCAGCGGTGATCCCGTTCGCACGAGCCACGGGTATCGTCTCTGAATGCGGATGGACGCTTGTGAGTGCTCGGACATGGGGATTGTAGCGCCCTACTTCCTGATTGTCCGCAGCGGCGGGCACCGAGCCGATGTCTACTGTTCCGAGGCCGGTGGAGGGATCGATCATGCCTGGATACAGATGTTTGCCGCTCAGGTCTACAACACTCGCTCCGGCAGGAACTTGCACGCCTGAACTCGGCCCAACCGCAGAAATGTGGCCATCAGCGATCAGGACGGTTCCGTTTGAAATGGTGGCGCCCGAAACTGTGTGAACGGTGGCGCCGGTGAGTGCGGTGACAGACTGTTGCGTGCTGCTGCGATTTTCTTCGCCATTGAACGAAGTGGCCATTCCGACGAATCCCGACGGCCCCGACGTCGCAGTCGCATCGGCAACCTCGGGTATCAAGTCAGCCCTTGGCAGAGGACGGAAGGGCTCGTTTCTGGTTTCCTGCTCCCGCTGCAGATCGTAGTAGACGATGCCGTCAATGATTGTCTTTTCCACTCGGGTATAGGCGTTGAACGGATCACCTGAGAGCAGTACGACGTCGCCGTGTTTGCCGATCTCCAACGTGCCGACTTTGTCTTCGATTGCGAGCTGCCGCGCCGGGTTGATGGTGAGCATTCGTAATGCATTTTCTCTCGGCACGCCACCGTACTTTACGGCCTTCACGAACTCATACATCATGAATGGCTGGAGAGACGGAAGGTCGGAGTTGATGGCGGTGAGTACCCCGTGTTCTTCCATGATCGCCGCGTTGTAAGGAATCGCATCGAATGCTTCGAGCTTGTAGTGCCACCAGTCAGAGAAGGTGCTGCCTGCCGCGCCGTGAGCGGCCATCTCGTCGGCGACCTTGTAACCCTCCATGACGTGCGTAAACACCTCAACCTTGAAGCCGAAGCGCTCGGCGATACGCATGAACATCACGATCTCGTCGGAGCGGTACGAGTGTACGGTGACGCGCATCCTGCTTTCCAGAACATCAGCCAGCGCCTCGAGCCGGAAGTCGCGACGCGGGGGAATACGGAAGTCGCCGGGGTTTTCCCTGTACCTGTCCCACTCTTCTTCGTACCTCTGCGCAGCGGTGAACGCTTGCACGTAGATCGCCTCGACGCCGGCGCGCGACGCCGGAAATCGCCTAGGACCGCCACCACCAAAGGAGTTTTTCTGAGTGACGTTTTCACCCAAGGCGATCTTGAGCGTCAGCGGTGCTCCTTGAACCAAAAGCTGCCGGGCATCGTCCATTCCCCAACGCGTCTTGATCACTGCATCCTGGCCGCCGATGGGGTTGGCGCTACCGTGAAGGGTGCGAAGCGTGGTTACGCCACCCGATAGCGCCTGGTAGATCGTGAAGTGTTCCGGGTCGAGGATGTCGAGAACTCGCACTTCCGACACAACCGGCGCGGTGCCCTCATTTGCACCCGACGACAAAGCTGCGTGGGAATGCTCGTCTACAAGTCCCGGAATTGCAGTCATGCCGCTGCCGTCGATCACGGTAGCGCCTCTTGGTGCCTCGAGATCGGCGCCTATTGCCGCAATTATTCCTTCGCGTATCAGAATCGAGGCGTTCTCGAGGATTGTACCCGTCGCTGTCCAAATCGTGTCGATATTCTGAATGAGCATGTCGCCGCGCGGCACATCCACCACGCCGGGCTCTATCTGCAACTTGAATTGGGCGCTCACCGGTACGGTCAGACCGACCAACAGCGCCACGATGGCGAAAATGCGGGATGCGGATTTCATCGTAGCACCTCCTCTCCGGGCCCGCCGGTTCGTCGTGCGGTCCAGCTGAAATCGCCCATCGGACTCGTGGCATCGCCGGACGCACTGTCACCTTCAACTGTGCCGGTGAGCTCTACGTCCATCGACTGACCGGCTGCACTAATCAGAATGTTCATGGACAGGCTGTTGCCCGATACAGAACCGGTGACGTCACCCGAGCCCATGTCGAACGAAAAGCTTCCTGAAAGCGATCCGTCTGGTTCCTGAGTCAGGCTCACGGTCGCGGTCATCTCGCCCATGAAAGTCAATTCCCACGTACCCGACATGTTCGCGGCGGGAGCAGCTCCGGAACCGGCTCCGCCGCCTCCCAACGATCCTTCTTCGTATTCACCTTCGACAAACGTGTAGGCGATGCTCGTCTTCCCGTCGAAGATCGGGCCGGTGGTCACTATGAACGTGGCCGCCATGTCCTCTTCGATCCGCAGCACGTTCGGGATGCCGAACATCTCGGCCGGTGTCGTTGTCACGGCACGCATCGCGTCGGCCTCGGAGAGCCCGTACTCGATCACTTTACGGACACCCTCGCGAATGTCTGCGTCGCCGCCGCCACTGGTGAGCGCGAAGGTCACGCCCGCTGCAGCAAGCCGGCTGGCGTTCGTGTAGAGATTCTCCAGCCGGATCTTCTCCCGCTCGCCGGCAGCACTCAATGGTTCCTCTTCCAGCACCTCAACAACCGCTGCAGTGTCTGCCGCTGCAGTATCTGCCTCCTCCTCCGCAACTTCCGGCTTCCACCGTGTCGGGCGTGGGAAGTCGAGCGACACGAGCACGGGCACATTGTGCTCCCGGAGCTCATCAGACACTTTCCACGCCTCGCCGCCTCCCACGAGCACGGGCCGAAATCCGTATTCGTCGGACAACTCCAAAACGTTGCGGATGTCCTCTGGTCTGTCCGCCGCGAAGAATACCGGCGCGCCTCCCGCCGCGACATCCCGCAGCACAGCGTAGTCAGGGTCCCAGGAGGGTGTCTGAATGCCCCTCGGGTCCCGGGCGTATTCGGCTTCGATGATGCCTTCTCGGAGTGCGTCCTCAAAGCTCTGTCTGTAGAACGCCATCACCGCGAACGGAGTTGATGGATAAACACCCTGTGCGCCACGGAACGACATTGAAGGGCCTAGCTCGGAGTGCAACACCAGTTCTGCAGGCGCCTCCGCGTCCTTCCGGAGCAGCAACACCGCACCGCGACCTGGCACAAGCCGTCCGTCGGCATGAACGGCCGCCGCAACGATTCCTTGCTTGCGGCTGTTGGAGAGGTCCTTTCCTGTTGCGGTCAGGTGGTCAGCCACGCGTCTGTGCGGCATGAAGCTCTGTGCGGTGCGCGGGGGAGCCCAGCTAGAGATTTGACTCCGGTCGAGGTCAGGGTCCGGAAACTCGTACTCGGCCGTGCCCTGGGCGTCCACGAAGCCAGGGTAGACCATTAGGCTGTCACCCTCAAGAACCTTGGCGTCAGCGGGGACATCGACATCAGATCCAATGGCCTCTATCAAGCCGTTCCGGATCAGAATCGTCATTCCCTCCGAAACTTCGCCGTTCGCGTGGACTATGTTCACGTCCTGAAGGGCGTATGCTGCGGGTGGCGGTGGTTCGACATACTGTGCCGCGACGGCAGCCGGGGAATTCAGAACCCCGGTCAGCACCGCCACACACAACAGTGTTTGTGCGTACCGGTATTTCCTCATGCGAGCGTGTTCCTAGTTGAATGGAAGAGAGTGAATGCCTCAAGATAAGTGAAGCTCGGTCGGGCGGACCTGCAAAGTCAAGCAGGATCTGGCCCCGGAATGCCACCTTGAGTATTCTACCCGTCCTGATGAATACCCGAGGCGAGACCGACCGGACCGACGAAGTCGGCACCACCGTATGCTGCCTCTTCTTCGCGCGATATGCGGAACTCCTAGGTCGGAACGATCTACAGATCGTCCTGCCGAGCGGCTCTACCGTGGCCGATGCTGTGGAGCGTGTGCGGTTGCACGTTGAGGGCGGCCACGCATTGCCAGACAAGCCTCTGATCGCCAAGAACCAACGGCACGTGAAGTTCGACTGCGTCGTTGAGGACGGTGACGAATTGGCGTTCCTTCCGCCGCTAGCCGGGGGCTGACTTGGGCTACCTGGTGCGAGACGCCATCGATGCTGGTGCACTGTTGGACACTGTTTCGGATGCGACCTTGGGGGGGACGGTGCTGTTTTGCGGAACCGTACGCGCCGGTCCTGACGACGGGCCCGTCGTCGCGATAGAGTACTCAGCGTACGATCAGATGGCCGAGTCAGAGTTTGCAGAAATCGTTGCCGAAGTTTCCGAGCGATGGCCCGACGTAGCAGTGGCGCTGCAGCATCGCTTGGGAACAGTCCCGATAGGTGAGGCAAGCATCGTCATTGCGGCTGCGGCCCCGCACCGGGTTGAGGCGTTCGAAGTCTGCCGTTTCATCATCGACGAGGTGAAAGTGCGCGTTCCGATCTGGAAACGAGAGTTCCTGGATGACGGTGAGGCGCGCTGGCGTTCCAACGAACCGGCATCCACGGAGCGCTGATGCCGCTCTCCGTCGCGCTGATAGAACCGGAGATTCCACCCAACACAGGCAACATCGCTCGTCTATGTGCTGCGACAGGTACCGCGCTGCACCTGATAGAGCCGATGGGCTTCGATCTGGACGATGCACGCCTCGAGAGAGCGGGCCTCCACTACATGGACAGCGTGGATCTCTGGGTGCATCCGTATTGGCGATTTTTCCGGTCCGCCATCGCACGGGACCGGTGCTTATATTTCTCAGCGCATGGGTACCGGTCGTACGTCGAAGCACCCTTCATGCCGAACTCGGTGCTGGTGTTCGGCAACGAAGGAAGCGGACTTCCGAAGCCCATAATTGCCAAGTATCCGGACCGGATCTTTCGCATTCCGATGCGAGACACGGTGCGAAACTTGAACCTGGCCACGTCCGTGGGAATCGTTGTGTACGAAGCGATCAGGCATCTCGGGATCGAGTTGGACCATCGACTCGATGGCGCACCCACGGAGGGGGGATTGGCGGGAGGCCCCACGGCCGACTGAATTGGTCAAACACTTTAGCTGGGGATGGTCATGAAAAAGATCGGTGTAGTTGGAGGAGGGCACGTCGGTGCCACAACGGCGCAGCGCGTCGCAGAAAAGGAACTTTGTGAAGAAGTAATCCTTATCGACATCCTCGAAGGCATTCCGATGGGGAAAGCACTCGACCAGTGGCAGTCCGCCCCCGTCGAGGGTTACGACACTCGGATCGTAGGCGCGAACGACTACGCTGCGGCCGAGGGCGCCGAGATGTTCATCGTTACGGCCGGCAAGCCGCGTACTCCGGGCATGAGCCGCGACGATCTCGTGAGCGCGAACGTCGACATCGTGAAGTCGGTCAGTGAGCAGATCAAACAGGTCGCACCGGACTCCATGGTTATCGTGGTCTCGAACCCTCTCGACGTCATGTGTTACGTGGCGAAAGAGGTAACCGGGTTCCCGAAGGAGCGTGTGGTTGGTATGGCTGGGGTTCTGGACACAGCGCGGTTCCGCGCCTTCTTGGCCGATGCGGCAGACTGCTCGGTTGAAGATATCCAGGCAATGGTTCTAGGTGGTCACGGAGACAGCATGGTGCCGCTGATTTCCTATACGTCGGTGTCCGGTATTCCGATCACTCAGCTCGTCGGTGCCGAGGAGCTGGAGGCAATCGTCAAGCGCACACGTGGTGGTGGCGGTGAGATCGTCAAGCTGCTGAAGACTGGCTCTGCTTACTATGCTCCGTCCGCCGGCGCAGTGCAGATGGCAGACTCAATCATCAAGAACAAGAAGCGGATTCTGCCGTGTTCCGCATGGCTCGAGGGTGAGTACGGAATGAGTGGGATCTACGTTGGCGTACCGTGCAAACTCGGTGAGAACGGTGTTGAGAAGATCATCGAGGTCGAACTGACCGCCGACGAGCAGGCCGCTCTCGAGAAGTCAGGCGAGGCCGTGAAAGAAGTCATGGACATCGTCAAGCTGTAGGAAACTCTAGGTTCACGCAGGAATGGCGGTCTGGCTCCCACGGAGCCAGACCGCTTTCATTTCAATACCGATAGGTACGCCTTCCACGGCCCCACGGCATCCTCGTATTGCTTCGTCATCACCCGCGCAATCTGAACGATGTGGGACAGGTCATGCGTTGCCCATGTGGCAAGCAGTTGCCCCATTGTGACCGGTCCAAACTCGGGATGTGTGCCACGGAGTTCCAGTTGATCGTCACTCAGGTTCATAGCGTCGAGCGCCGCGAGGTTTCTCGTTCGCAGCGACTCGAATGTATTGAGTAACTCTGCGAGCCCCTTCCCCCTGCTGCTCTCGCGGTCGCTGAACGCGAGTGGTTCGAACGGTTCGAACGTGAACGACTCTCCGTGCTGCAAAATGATCTGAGCACGTGGAATCCAGTCCACCTCCTCGCCATGAATCAGGTGTCCGAGTACGTCGATCGGGCTCCACGTGTCCGGCCCTTCGTTGTTGGCGACCCAACCGTCCGGCAGACCGGAGAGGAGAGTTCTCAGAGTGGCGGGAGTTCGTTCTAGGATCTCCCTGGCGTGCGTTAGCTCGAATTCCATCACTGGTTGCTCTCCGGTCTGTGAGGCCCTCAGCGGTAAGTGGGCCGGAAATCAGCAGTCAGTTCGTTTATCAGAAATGCGACGAGGTCGCCATATGCTTCATCCGGATCTTCGGCCGAGAAGATGATGTCGCGTCCTGCCAAGCCCAACCCGCCAACCGTCTCGGTTGCCTGCGCTGTATTGCTCCACAGTGTTGCTCCCGATTCTGTGGACAGCATCCGCACCGTCAGCTCGACGCTGACCACCGCCTCTACGCGCGGGTTCAGTGAGATCGAGGCACGGGGTCGAACGGGTGACGCCTTGATCTGCCCTACGAATACGGCAGGGATCTCGTATTCTCTACCCAATGCCTGGGCGGCCCGTGGGTCGAACCTCTCTCTGCCTGTCTCTGCGAGAACCTCGCCCATGTCACCTAGCTCGAGAAGTTCGATGCCGCTATACGAAGCAAAGATCTCGCGAGAGAAGTACTCGGTTGCCAGTTCGTTCAGGTCGCCCCTTGCGTCTTCCATCGTGAAGTTCACGAGCCCAATCCTGTAGTAGGTCGCGAGGTCGAATCGAGGCGGAACGAAAACTCTCGTTCTACTACAACCGCTCGCCACCGAGATCGTCAGAGCCAGTGCAAACACGATCTTGC
>JBDGYW010000133.1:0-11286 GCA_039588935.1 Gemmatimonadota bacterium
AGGTTCGGTCTGGGCAGCGTGCTCGGGGACGAGCCTGGTAATCCCCATCTGCCAGACCGGAATCTACGTCATCGGGGCTAGTGGCACTTCCATGGCCTCGCCGCACGTCGCAGGACTGGCTGCCCTGGTAGTCGAAGACCTCGGCCGGAACCCGGCTGACGTGCTCGCGCGCATTCGGGAGTCTGCCGACGACTTGGGCCAACCGGGTACAGATCCATTCTACGGAAAAGGTCGCATCAATATCGCCGCGGCAACCGGTAATTGACTGGTTCGCCAACAGCGACAATGGTCTGAGTGAATGGGATTGCTGCGGAGCCGGTTGGCGATAGGCTCCGCAGCAATCCTCGGCAGTGTGGTGACTCCGACAGAACCACGTCGCTCAGTCACCACGATCAAGAAGTACAGCATGCTCGTCATCGCGGACGTCGACAGGGGGAGGTAGTGTACATCATGCGCTTCTCCATCCTCGTTCTCATCCTCGGTGTGTTTTCCGGACACGCGTGCGGAGACGGGTCGGTGGCTCCCTCGGGAGAAGTGAATCCGAGAGACATGCCAGCCCCCTCGCCCGCACCAGGCGCAATTCTGTCTATCGTCGCATCGCCTGAATTCGACCATACCCACGGGTTGGATTCTGTTGTCGCGACTATCACCGGGGCGGAGACGCGATCTCTGGAACTACAACTAAACAATTCGCGGTTTCAAGGGCGTGTCGATGGCCTGTCAACGGGGACGTATGCGGTGGTGTCCATGGGGTTTGTCGCCGGAGAGATTGCCATGCTCACCAGCCCGGCCAGCGTGATGGTGTCAGAAGGTGACTCCACAGACATTTCGATTGCACTTCTATCGTTCGTTCCAACGCTGGGATCGGTTGGCAGGGAATCGCCATCCGTGTCCACGATTTTCGAAGTCAACTACGCCCCGGTTGCTTTGGCCACCAGCTACGTAGTTGAGATGGACACGACGCCGAGATTCGAGTCGGCCAGTCGTCATGTGACAACCGATAGCAGCACCATGCTGCCCACGAACGAGCCAGGTACGTACATCATCAGAGTTCGTGCACAACAGGAACTGGTTGGTTCAGGCGCACCAAGTGAAATCAGATCGGTCCAGATTGTGACTGATCAGGCGGTGAGTGGCGACAACGCGGCCACTGCACCACGCATCGAAGTCGGTACTGCAGGTACCGTGACGTACGATCGATTGAACATCCTTCCAGGCGGCGATGAGGACTGGTTTGCCATCGATCTCTCCGCGGGCGACAGCCTCACAGTGGTTGCACGATCGGCTTCTTTAATCCCCAGGTCCACACTCATTCCCGAGTTGGCATTGCACAGTCAAGCCAACAACGTACTGGCCGAGGCAAACCGGACTTACAGTCAGGCTGCGGATGCGCGTCTGACGGCATCAGCGGCAGCAGATGGCACCCACTTCATTCGAGTCAGCGGTGCAGACGGACAAAGTGTCGGACACTATGAACTAGACGTGAGCGTCGAACGTAGCGATTCAGACACGGTCCAACCCAATCTGGTCGAGGAAACATATACGTCCGTCGTCAGCACCACCCGTGACCGCCGCCGTCTGGTGATCAATGGGCAATACGAGTGGCAGACCTTCTGGCAGGAGTTCCAGGGCTTCATAGCCCCCGAACCAGATGCCCCGGAGATCGATTTCGCCGATCACATGGTCATCGCGGCCTCCATGGGAGAGCAGACAACCGGTGGGCACTCCGTTGTCATCGATAGCGTGATCGAGCGAGACGGAGAGTTGACGGTCTACGTGGTCGAGGCGTCCCCTGCTCCGAACTGCTCAGTCGTGCAGGTGGTAACAGCGCCCGCTACCGCAGTCGTGGTTCCGTTCCGCGACCTACCCGTGAAATTCACGGAACGGACGGTAGTGCGGGAGTGTTGCTAGACCACCCTCGCATACCAGTCGTTCCGAGCGAGCACGCCATAGCTTCGAGGTGCCGGCTGTGGTTGGCTATTCTGGTGTCAAGGCCGTCACCGGATCGACCTTGGTGACACGACGTGCAGGCACCAGGCTCGCCAGCATTCCGGTGAACGCGAGCGTTATGATGACCAATCCGAACACGACTGGATCACGAGCGTTCACCTCGTAAAGAACTATCTGCAGCGGATTGGCTGTTAGAACCGCAAGCAGGAGCCCAATGCCCAACCCGATGACCATTTGAATGACACCTTTGCGCATGATCAGCTTCACCAACTGACCGCCCTGCGCCCCCAGCGCCATCCTGATACCCATCTCCTGGGTTCGCCGCGCCACCGCGAATGACATCACGCCATATAACCCGACTGCTGCAAGGAACAGCGCAGCACAACCAAAAGCCACGAACATCGTTCCGAAAACCCCATAGAACCACGTGATTCTGTCGATCACCCCATCCATAGACATCACCCGGAAGATCGGCAAATTGGGGTCTATTGACGTCACCGCACTGCGCACATCCTGTGTACCAGCAAGTGGCGCACCTTGCATGCGTACCGCGATACTCACAAAGTTGCCAACTCCGCTCTGAAGGATGGGGATGTAGAATCCTGCCGGGCTCGAGTTGTTGTTGCCTATCCCCTCCATTTTCATGTCCGGTACTACGCCGACCACTGTCAACCATTGGGCGGTCGTGTCACGTCGGCCCATGCGGATTCGCCTTCCCATGGCGTCTCCGTCCTCGAAGAAGGTTCGGGCAAACGTCTCATTCACCACCGCGACCGGCAGGGTCTCGCGTCGATCTGAAGCGCTGAACGCCCTCCCCTGAAGCACTCGCGTCTCGAATGTTCGGAAGTACCCGGGTGTGACGATTCCCTCGCGGGCCACCGGAAAATCCTCTTCAACCTCGTACGTCTGGCCTTCCACTTCAAAGATCCGTGTTCCGTTGCCTGAAGCGGGCAATCCGTCTGAAAGGGTGGCCGATATCGCTCCCGGAATTGCCTCCAACCTGGGCAGCAGCTCATCATAGAATTGGAGCCGGCTCGCCGTATCGGGATACTCGAGTATCGGAAGATTTATCCGCGCTGTGAAGATGTTTTCGGTCGTGAACGGCAGATCGATTGTCTGCAATCTGGTGACGCTCTTGATCATGAGCCCGGCAGCAATCAACAAGCCACAAGACACTGCAACCTCGGCTATGACAAGCCCACCGCTGAACCTGCCCATCTTGAGACTCGACGACCCACGTCCCTCGTCCTTTAGCGCTTCTCCGACATCTCTTCCCGATGCCTGGAGTGCCGGAAACACGCCCGAGAAGGCACTGGCTAACACCGTGATTCCGATGACGAACAGAACCACACGGTGGTCGTGTTCGAACGTGATCCAGAACGGTGGTGGATTGACGGCGATCACTGCCTTGAACCACTGTATTCCCGCATGCCCGAGAAGGAATCCCATCAGACCACCAACGCTGGCGAGGACGAGCACCTCGGTCAGAAGCTGCCTTATCACTCTGCGGCGGCCCGCTCCCAATGCGGTTCTGACCGCTACCTCTCGTGTGCGCACCGACGCGCGGGCCAACAGCAAGTTGGTGATGTTCGTGCAGCCTATCAGCAACACTCCGATCACGGCCCCCAACATCGTGTATAGAAGGGTGTAGACCTGAGTTCCAAGCGCATTCTCCGTGAACGCTCTAACCGTGGCGCCCACGCCCTCGTTGCTCTCCGGAAATTCCCGCTCGATCCGCGCTGCAATCGCCGCCATCTGGGCTTGTGCCTGCTCCATCGAGACGCCGTCCCTGAGGCGGGCAACCACTGGGAATTGCGGGCCCTGATCACGCCCACTCGCCGTAGGATCGACTTCGAGTGGGAGCCAGACTTGCTCGAGATTGGGAAACTTGAATCCCTCAGGCATCACGCCGATGATGGTTCGGTAAACGCCATTCGCCAGCACTGTCTGACCCAAGACATCTCGCGAACCGCCAAAACGGTCCTGCCACATATCGTAGCCGAGGATGATGACAGGATCTGCGCCGGGTCGTTCCTCCTCGCGATCGAATGTCCGACCGAGAACGGGGCGAACCCTGAGCAGCTCGAACAAGCCTGCCGAGAACCGACCTCCGGTGTGGCGCTCGGGTCGTCCTTCCTCCCTCGACAGATTGACCGCGGTGACGCTCCAGGCGGCAATCCCGTCGAAGACAGTATTCTGGTCCCTCCATTCGACGAAGTCGTGCACGCTGACACCCATGTTCTGAATGTTCTGCGCCGGGTTCGTTCGACCGAGTGCCATGATACGGTCGGACTCATCAAACGGCAGACCCTTGAAGGCCGCGCCGTTGACAATGCTGAACACGGTCGTCGTCAGCCCGATACCGAGAGCAAAGGTGACGATCGCCATGAGGGACATGCCTGGATGTTTGTAGAGCATCCGGATGCCGAATCGGAGGTCGTTCAGGAAGGCTTCCATGATTCTGCCCACTCGTCGAGGAAGAGATTATGGTGGCCCCCGCGGAAGGGCCACGCGGTACGCAGCATCGAACCCTACGACAGACGGAGATATGCGGTTTCGGGCCGACGCGGCTTCTTTGCAGGATGAAACAAACCAGCAGCCACTTGGCCATCATGCGTACTCACGTGGCCTTACGTGTTAGCTTTTATGGTTAGCTTCCGATCATGAAGAGGGGCTATGCGGGTCCTTTGCATGCCCGTACTGTCCCGTGTTGCAGGAGTGTGAATGAGGCAGGACTATCACAGGGAACGCCCCGCCGTGTTCCCTTTAGTTGGAGCTTTCATCATTTGTTGGTCCACAGGAGCGACCGCCCAGTCGGAAGAGACGATGCCGCTGACTCGGTTATCCGAGCCAATCGTCTTTGACGGCAGCGTCGATGATCCGGCGTGGGATATCGTGCCCGCTTTGCCGCTCACAGTCTATCAACCAACCCCGGCGGCGAGCCGACCGAGCGTACCGAGATCAGGGTCGCCTACGACGATGACTACCTCTACGTCGCTGGGAGGCTGTACGACTCAGCACCAGGCGGTGTGAGTATCAAGACACTCTACAGAGACCGCTATAGCGGCGATGATGTGTTTGGGATCGTTCTAGACAGCTACAACGATCACGAGACAGCGGTGTGGTTCACAATCAACCCGGCCGGAGTTCGGTCGGATCGAACCATATCAAACGATGCCGAATTCAATGCCGGCATGCCCATGAACGGAGACTGGAACACGTTTTGGGAAGCGACAACCGTCCGAAATCACGATGGCTGGTTCGCCGAAATGCGAATCCCGTTCTCTAGTCTCGGTTTTCAGGACGACGACGGCAACGTCGAGATGGGATTGAGCGTCTATCGATTGATCGCCGACAAGAACGAGCGGCACATCTTCCCAGGTATTCCCCCAGACTGGGGGTTCCTCAGTTTCGCGAAACCATCCAAAATCACACGTGTGTCGCTCGAAGGTGTGCACAGCCGATCACCTGTTTACATCACTCCATACCTTCTTGGTGGGTTGAGCAGAGAAGCGGAACTGGATACAGCGTTGGCAGCATATGAATTCGGTCATGATGCAACGCGGGAGTTAGGGCTCGATCTCAAATACAGTATCGCCGACAATCTGACAGTCGACTTGACCGCCAACACTGATTTTGCCCAAGTCGAGGTGGACGACCAGCAGGTGAACCTCACGCGATTCTCGCTGTTCTTTCCCGAGAAACGGCAGTTCTTCCAGGAGCGCTCTGCCACGTTCGACTTCACCACGGGCGGGGTCAGTCGTCTATTCCACAGCCGCAGGATCGGATTGAACGACGGTTTACCGGTCCCGATTATTGGCGGTGCGCGGCTCATTGGCAGAATCGGCAGCACGGATATTGGAGTGCTGAACATGCAGACGGCCCGCGCTGCCGGCCTGCCGTCGGAAAACTTTGGAGTCGTACGTTTGAAGAAACAGCTGTTCAACACCAACTCGACGGTGGGTGGGATGGTAACCTCGAGAGCGGGCGAAGGCGGCGAGTACAATGCCGCATTCGGAGTGGACGGCTTGATTCGAGTGGTCGGCGATGAATATGTCACTTTGAAATGGGCGTCCACAGTTGACACAGACGATGCCGCCGATCTCAGCCCATTCGATCGCAGCCGGTTGATCGCGCGCTGGGAGCGACGCAGACAAAACGGTCTCAGCTACTCAGCCGACTACATTCGCTCCGGCGCCGATTACACTCCGGACCTCGGATTCCAAATGCGGAGTGACTTCACGTTCGGCCAGAGCACCGTGCAGCATTTGTGGATGGCGGGAGAAAGTTCACCGTTCTTCAGCATCGCGATTGGGGCAGCTGCGTCAGCATACGTGAGAAACAATGACAGAACCGTGGAGTCCGGTTTGGTCGAGCCAGCACTTCACATCGAATTCAAGAACAATGCGCGACTCGATGTGTCGGGATTGAACAGCTACGAGAGTGTGCGGGAAGCGTTTGAGCTTTCCGACAACACTGAAGTCCCCGCGGGCGACTACTTGTTTCATGGGGGGCTAGTGCATTTTCAGGCGTCGCGCGCAGGCACGTTTAGACCTAGCTTCACCGTCTCTGGCGGGAGCTTTTACGATGGCTGGAATGCAGCCATACAGGCAGAACCTGCCTGGAACCTATCCAGCCATTTCGAGTTCAGCGCAGCCTACCAGCTCAACCTGATCCGATTCCCCGCGCGGCAGAAGGAACTCAACGCGCACTTAGGCAGGCTACGAATCGACGTCGCCATGGACACGCACCTTTCTCTCAGTGCGTTTCTGCAGTACAACAGCACACATGACGTGGCAAGTGTGAATGCGAGACTCCGCTATCACTTCCGGGAAGGCTCCGACTTCTGGCTCGTCTACGATGAGGGGATGAATACGATGAGGGACGGAGATCCAAGAATACCTCTTTCCCAGAATCGTGCATTGTTGGTGAAATACACGTATACGATTGTGAGGTAGCCCCCTAGGCGCCCGGTCCGATCTTCCCCTGTTCTTCATCACGCTGCCTCGCAAGCAACCTCTCCATGAATTCCAGTCGTTCTTCCAGATCGATGATTCGGTTGGCGTTTTGCTCAATATCGGCCACCTGCTGCATATCGCGGTCTTCAGCTTCAACTAGCGCGTGCCCCATCTTCTCCTCGATTGCATGCGTGCCCAATCCCCCGCCGACGCGTTCCGCCTTCCGCGCTTTGAGCCAGAGCGGAATCCCTGAAAGGCCAAGCACAAGTGAGAGGATGATTACCGGCGGCGCCTCCCAAGTGACCCCACTGGCAAAGAACCCGACGGCAAGTAGGACCCGTCCGAGATTGGACTTGGCAACATCGAGTGAAGTGAGAGAAACCCTCGGAACGTCAGGCATTCTCTGGGGAGACCGAACTTTGCTCTTCTTGACGGGATATCCGCATTGCGGGCAAGCTTGAGCTCCGTCTGAGACAGTGGCACCGCAATCGGCACATTCTATGAGTGGCATTGGACTAATCTATAACGGGAGGGCCCTTAGCGCGGGTTCATAGTTCAACGTGCAACGCGCAACCCCATTGTTAACGACCAAAGCCGAGGTAGTATGAGTCACGCCTCATGTTTGACCCGTCCGACCACGATAGTGATGTTGTCTGTGCCGCCGTCTTCGAGTGCATCCTTCAACAGGTCCTTGCAGACCTGCCTCGCCGAAGTCATCGTGCGTAGTCGTTCTTTGATCTGCTCGTCACTCACGTGCTTGGTCAATCCGTCGCTGCATATCAAGCCGGCGCTCGTCCAGTCTTGATCGATACGTGTGACAACGGGAGCAGCTTGGGTTCCGCCGATCGCGCTCGACAGCACATGCGCCCAGTGGCTGCTCTCGGCGTCTGACCGCGTCAACACACCTTGGTCGACCAGTTCCTGAGCCATCGTCTGATCTCGGGATATCTGAGTCAGCTCGTCGTTTTCGAATAGATAGTAGCGACTGTCGCCGACCTGCAGCAGATAGGAATGGGGCCACGCACCGATCCAAACGGTGAGCGTGGTGGCCATGCGACGCCGCTCCGGGTCGTCCTCTGCCATTTGCACCACGCTAGCGTGGCCTTGCATCGCCGCCTCCTCCAACGCTTGGAAGAAGGATTGCTCGTCCGTGGCGTCCGCTGTGTAGTAGCAGCGCATGGTTCCCGCCACATACAAAGCCATCTGCTCGAGCGCAAGCCTGCTTGCCTCCCCCCCTCCCGCCCCGGAACCAACGCCGTCGGCCACCATCCCGAGGAATGCGAGGCGCTCACCCTTCAACGGAATCTGGTCGAACTCGGGAAGACTGGTGCGGTGCACTTCCATGTGTTTGCGGAGAGAACAGATCAGGAAGTGATCCTGGTTGGTTTTGCGGACTTTACCTCGGTGTGTCAGCCCGTAGAAATCCCAGTCATCGTCGAGCGGCCTCTTGCCCGATTGGCCGATTCCAGTAGCAGCATCAGGTGAAGACACGAGCAGTCTCCTTTCGGTCGCCTTCCTGGCGCCACGCTCTCAGAAACTGGTGCGACGAATGCCCACCAGGTGTCCCCGACTAATAAGTTGCAGCCGTTGACTGGTGGGCGCTAGAGGGAACTGCTCCGACCCTTGCGGATGCATATCGATATTATTTATGTTGTCACTATAACTATTTCGGGAGTGACGATGACGAGAGGTGCCCAACTGGGCGAAGCCGAACAACTGATACTCCTCGCGGCCTGGCGGGTCGGTGAAAAAGCCACTGGGGCGGCAATCAGAAGGGAGGTCGCAGAACGGGGAGGGCGTACGCTAACCGTTTCGTCGATTTATGTAACCCTGATGCGACTTCAGAAGAAGGGGTGCATTTCGTCTGGTCTCTCGGAACCAACTCCCGTTCGGGGTGGCAAAGCGAAACGGTATTTCGAAGTTACTGAGAAGGGCATCTCAGTTCTGCAGGAAGCAAGGCACCGCTTGGAGCGGATGTGGGAGGGTATGGAAAACGCACCTGGTGTGAGACCCGCGTGACGAAGCCACCGTCTTTTCCCACTTTCTTGTTGCGGATCTTGCTACCACGAGACTGGCGCAGGACGATTTTGGACGAGATCCAGGAGGCCTATCAGGTGGATGTCGAGACCTCCGGTCACTATTTCGCTCGACGCGCTCTGTGGCGGGAGATTTCTTCGGGCCATTGGCTGGCACTACGCCTCGAGGCCAGGCGCCTCAGCAGGTCGGAACGGGGCACCTCACTGTCTGTCTGGAGTACTCCCATGAGTTCATTGATGAAGGACGTATCTTACGCCTTCCGACTGATAAGAAGGTCACCCGGCTTCTCGCTGATCGCCGTCCTGACCCTCGCGCTCGGCATCGGAGCGAGCAGTGCAATCTTCAGTGTCGTGAACGGTGTTCTGCTTCGCCCGCTCCCGTACAGGACGCCACATCAACTCGTGTATGTCTGGGATCGCCTAGAATGGATCGGCTTTCCGCGCGCATCAGTGACCGGCCCCCAAATCGACGACCTTCGGCAACAGGCCACACTTTTCGACGGCTTCGCAGCACTCAGAACCGGAACCCTTCAGTTCACCGGTATCGACGAACCCGAGGAGATCGAAGCGGCCTTTGTATCTGCCAACCTCTTTGACCTACTGGGCGTTCAAGCCACACTTGGAAGGACATTCCTGGCCGGAGAGGATGTCGAAGGAACCGGAAACATCGTCGTTCTCACACACGGGATCTGGCAGCGACGTTTTGGAGCTGACCCTGATATCTTGGGTCATTCAGTTACACTGGACGGAAACCCCTGTACGATCGTCGGAGTATTGCCACGTGACTTCCGTTTCCTGGTTCACCACAGCCTCAGCCAGCCCAGTGGAGCCGAGATGTGGCTCCCAGATCAGACAGACCTGGCAGCCGAGCCGCGGGGACAGCACAGATATGCCGCTCTCGCCAGGATCAAGGATGGAGTGACTTTCGACCAGGCGACAGCTGAACTCGCTTCGCTCGGTGAGCAACAGGACGATCAGTGGTTCGGGGACAATGGCTTCACATTCACCGCGATTCCAGTTCAGGAAGATCTGGTCAAGAACGTGCGGCCAACTCTTCTGCTTCTGCTCGCCGCAGTCGGCCTTCTGCTCCTCATTGCGGCAGCGAACATCGCCACTCTGATGCTGGCGAGGTCACAGCTGCGGGCGCGGGAATTCGCGGTGCGAACAGCGCTGGGGGCAACACGCGGGAGAATCGTCTGGTTGGCATTCGTAGAGGCAGGCCAACTGGCAATCCTGGGCGGAGCACTCGGCTTCGTCGCGGCATTGTTCGGACTGGAGACATTCGTCTCCCTCGCGCCCGAAGGTCTCCCCCGAGGCGAGGAAGTAACGGTCGACGGGCGCATCATAACCTTCACCGCGCTGATCACTCTCCTCGTTGCATCACTCTGCAGTCTGGCGCCCGCATTCCACAGCTCAAAGCTGAAGCTCGGTGGGGCTCTCGGTGTAGGTGTGCGGGGAATAGCCGGCCTTGGCACCGCGACGCGCATGCGCAACCTGATCGTTGCTACCGAGATAGCACTGTCACTGGTGCTGTTGACAGGTGCAGGCCTGCTTGTGCGGAGCCTCGCGATCATGACCAGTGCAGACCCCGGTTTCGACCCGGAAAACGTCCTCGCAGCAGATATCTCCCTGCCGAATTCCCGCTATGGAGACAGTCATTCGCGCGCAGCCTTCTTTGAAACACTCATCGACCGGCTCAACGGTACCCCGGGGATCGAGAAAGCCACCGCGACCGGCACGCTACCGCTCGGTTATGCGAACCGTAACCAAAGCGACTGCCGGCCCGACGTGATGCCGGAGGGTGAGGACGCGGTGATGGCAGACTATATGCCCGTGTTGCCGGACTACTTCTCCACGATGGGTATCGACGTGCTGGCGGGCCGTACCTTCACTGCCGAGGATGACGAGCGCGAGGAGGCTCCGTTCGTCGCAATGATCGACGAGAAGCTGGCGCGGTTCTGGCCGGACGGCAACGCGGTGGGACGACAAATCTCACATCTCGGAGAGACTTGGACTGTCGTCGGAGTCGTGAGCCACGCTCGTATCGAGCAGGTTTACGAAGACAATCGACCGCAGATCTACGCTCCGCACACTCAACTCCCGTTTCGTGCGATGACAGTGGTGATCAAGAGTCCGCTCGAACCCATGACCCTGGTACCGATGGTCCGCGCTGCGGTGAGCGAAATCGACGGGAATCAGCCGATTGCCAACGTACGCACCATGGAGACACTGATAAGTGAATCAACAGCAAAGCAACGCTTTGCCACCACCATGTTGACGGCGTTTGCCCTGGTAGGATCGCTGCTTGCCGTACTGGGTGTCTACGGGGTTCTCTCCTATAC
>JBDGYW010000134.1:0-17510 GCA_039588935.1 Gemmatimonadota bacterium
TAGAAGAGCGCGGGTACCGTAAGTCAGGTGGGCCGAGCAACATAGCAACGGGAAGACGTCGCCCTTCGCAATGCCAATCTTGAGAGCTGCAAACGCCTCTTCACGGGAGATCTCCTCGCCGTCGAAGTACCGTTCCATGAGCGCTTCGTCGGTCGCCGCGATCTCTTCAATCAGCTGCTGTGAGTATTCTTCGAGACGGTCCTGATATTCCGCTGGAACGTCGACCTCTTCGTACTCCCCGGTCTTCGTCCCGGCTGAGTACATGTGGCATTTCTTCGAGAAGAGATCAATGATCCCCTTGAACTCGGCACCTTCACCGACAGGTAACTGGATCGGAACCACGCTGGCCGTAAGATCCTTCTTGATACCCTTTAACACGTCTTCGAAACTGGCGTTCTCCTTGTCCATCATCGACGCTACAAAGACCCGGGGAATCCCGCGTTCCGTCGCGTATCGCCAGACTTGCTCAGTCCCGGCCTCGACACCGGCAGTGGCGCCGATGACTACGACCGCCGCGTCCGCGGCGTACACACCAGCAAGAGCGTCTCCGGTGAAGTCCAGGTATCCCGGCGTATCGACCAGATTGATCTTCGCATCCATCCATTCGGCATGGGCCAGTCCCAAGCTGATGGAGTATTGTCGCTCGATTTCGTCGGGGGTATAGTCGGTGAGAGCTGTACCGTCAGGCACTGAGCCATGTCGCTTGCTGCTTCCAGCCACGAACGCAAGCGCATCGACGAGTGTTGTCTTGCCGCTGGCGCCGTGGCCAATCACAGCCACATTGCGAATCGCGTCACTCTCATAGACACGCATGAAAAACCTCCTGCACAGGGGACGGGGAACATCGTCAGGGAGGTGGGGAAAAGTCAAATCCCCAACTCCCAGCGGCGCTGACCATTCAGGTCAAAGGCCGGGCGACTCCAGTCTCCAATTGTGCGCACGACAACCAAACATTTCCCGAAACTCGCGCAAGTCTCGAAAGAAAAGCTCCGACTAAGCAGCCGAGGTCTCAGGTTGAGTCACTTTGGACATACAGTGCTTCCGATGCAAGCGCAGCCCGGGTAGCTTCAAGCTGCATTCGCGTGAACTGAGGAAAGGACTGTACCGGTGTCGCATTATCGCTGGCTCACACTGATACTCTTGTTGCTTTCGGCTGCATTCGAACAATCATCGGCACAGGCTCGCGCCTTGCTCGTGTTTGGCCAGGCGGGACGCATGTTTCCGCTCATGAACTTGAGCGACGCGGGCGACGATATGAGTCCAGGGAGAGCCTACGGTGGAGGTATCGGACTGCAACTCGGACCGACGACTGCGCTCCGAGCTACAATCAACATCTCAAAGAGCAGCCATAGAGGACCAGCGGATAGCCTCAGCAACCCCAGCTTCACGCGATCCTACTACGGACTCGATCTGATGTTCGGCGCTCCTTCTGACGCAGGTCTTGCGCCCTACCTTTTCTTCGGAAGCGGTCGCATCATCGTCGATCCGGCCGAGTCTGGCATCGAGACGTTCGCCAAGCTGGCCGGACGGTTCGGAGCCGGAGTGAACTACGTTCCCGACAATAGCTTCTTCGTTCTGTTTGCGGAGGTTTGCGGTTGGGCTTACGAGTTTGAGCTGCTCGGCTTCAAGAAGCTCCAGGTCAACCCAGCGGTTCTAGGGGGACTCGCGTTTGCGGTTCCATTTTAGCCTGACAGCCTCGCTCATTGCTTGTGTTTTCCTCATGCACGCTGCCGTCGGATGTGGAGGGGGGGCGTCGTTCGGTACGGTAGAGTTTGGAGAGTTGGTCTATTCGGGGACAGTTGATGGCAACTATCTGTCCCGTCAGCTCCTCCAGCTGGATCCGCCGTTCGAGGCCTGCTACGTACGTGTGAAACGAAGGGCTCGAACCACCGAAGGCGTTATTAATCTGACCCTGAGAGGTAGCGCTGGTCGATTGGTGGGGGAGATAACGTCCAACTCGACGGGGAGTTCGGAGCTCGGCGAATGCATTCTAGGCGCCATATCGGGTTTGACCATCAATGAACCCGAGAACTCAGCTCCATGGGATTACACTGCCGATTGGTCAGTGTCGTTTGAGCTGGCGCGCCTAGATCGAAGCACCAACTGAAACGGTTTGGTTCAAGCGACGAACGCCGGCCCTCGAGAGATCCGGCGTTCTTCCTCCTCGATCGAACTCAGACCCTAAGTCGCCTCGGCCTCAATCTTACGAACATTTGTGGCGTGGAGCCCCTTTGGGCCTTCGGCGACCTCAAACTCCACCTGCTCGTTCTCAGCTAGAGTGCGGAATCCTGACCCCTCGATTGCGGAGTAGTGCACGAACACATCCGGACCGTCTTCGCGCTCGATAAATCCAAAGCCCTTCGCGGTATTGAACCACTTGACCTTCCCATTGGCCATGCTGCCGAAATCCTCCGTACGAGCCAAGAGCCACCACCGGTCGCCGCAGCCAAAGAGCGGCCGAACGCCGGGCGATTTGGCATAACTTTGAGGTGATGTACGGGCTTGTCAATAGCGCGGCGGGTACGGGCCGTCAGCCTCTTCGTAACGAGATCGATCAGTTACCGACGCCAGCACCAGGCAACACCCGGTCCGCCAGGTCAGTACGGAGAGTCCGGTAGCACGATGGCCGGACCCATACCTTGGTCCAGTGCGTCGAGGTGCAGGAAGTAGGTGCCTATTCCGGCCGCGCCTTGCATGTAACCGGTTTGCGCCACCAGTAGCTCCGGCCGTGTACGATGTTCGGCCTGAACCCAAGAGACTCCTGACACATCTTCAGTTGCGCGACGGCGCAGATCGGAGGTCACGCGCTGCGCAAAGTCGCGATATGCTTCGTCCTGGCTAACACGGTAAAGCGCCAGAAAAAACTCACCAACGCCAACGTGGCCACAGCACTGGCTGACGTTGTTCCAGAACCCGGGCGTCTGTCGTTCCGGTATCCCACTCTGCATTATTGCCTGCGCCGCCCGATATACCCAGGCCATCCAGGCATCGTCGCCTGTCAAATCTGCCAGCCGGTAGAACAAGCGAGCGGTTCCCGGCGGTCCGTGGCACCATGACAGATAATAGAGATCAAGGCCATCCGGCTCGTTGTGGAAAACAGAGAAGGTGTCGCCTTCGAGACGTGCAACTGCCTGGAGATACCTCGCACCGGCAATAGCGGCATCTAGAAACTCTCGCTCGCCTGACACCTCGTAAAGTGAGGCGAGGAAGTAGGCGACACCGGCAGTGCCGTGCGAGAAATTGGGCATGAGCCGATAGTACTCTTGCGCCATTGGCCATTTTAGCCCGCCGGCTTCCGGGCGAGCCAAGTCAAGGAGGCGTCTCCCGGCCAGGACCGCAAGATCGACCGATGCTTCCTGGTCCATCATGCGGTCTGCATACAAGAGAGTGAGCCCGATTCCGGCACTGCCGCTAATGATGTCGGTCACGGCGTTCCACGTCACGCCCGACCCAGCCTCCTGCGCAGAATTGTGCAGTCGCTCGAATGTACGCCTGCAGGCCCCGCTGTACTCGCTCCTGCCGCTCGCTCGATAGGTCTCCGCCAAACAGAACATGATCCCGGCCGCGCCCGTATACAGCCCTGCATTGCCGTCGTCTCCCAACAGCCGGCCAGCCATGAGGTAGTCGGCACCTGCACACGCGCTCTCCAGATAGGCAGACTCGCCGGTGGCGTGGTAAAGATCGAGGAAGAACAGGACGACGCCGGGGCTATGGGTGTACAGAGTGGTGCCTATGGAGTCTCGGTCGGTGGGATCGGCGGGCCAGGTATACCCGTCTGCGGTGGCAATCCGTGACGCTTCGATCCAACGGGCGACGTTCTTTGCCGTATCGAGATGGGGCCGTTGGATGGAGGTGCTGTCTTCACCGATTCCCGGGCGCAGACCGAGCATGACGGCAGCCGCTCCGATCCCGGTCGAGACGAATTCACGGCGAGTGTGTCTGGGGAATTGCAGATCGCACATTTTCGGCTCCCTTACTGCTGCGCATGAGGCCGAAACATACTTCGACGGCGAAGGTGGTGACGGTTAATGACTACGCGTCAGTGTCTAGGATAATGAGGGGAGCGTGATCCCTAAGCGAGCTTTGATGATGGGCTAGGGCTTCTCCAGTCTCAGTTCTCGAATGTCATACCTTCATTTTGGAGCACACTTTCATCGATTTTTCTTCGTAGATCCAGTAAGAGATCACTTACCTTGATCCCTCTTTCTTTTGTTTCTTTTCTTGCCCAACCCATTAATCTCCACAATGTGTTCAGGTTCATCCCGCGCGAGGTGATTGCCAAGGTTGTTCCGCACAAACAGTTCGCGAATGAACTTGTTCCAATCGGTCTTTCCGGTCGCCAATTGCCTTCCTCGGCATCATATGAGATTGGCTTTCCCACATGTGTCGTAATCCTGAGATACTCTGCAAGAGAACCAAAGCGTTGTCCACAACACTGACATTCCTGTGGGAACTCTTTGGAGATGAAATCCCGCAATATCTGAACAACGTCATTCTCGTTCATTGAAATCCTTGTGCAGACCTAACGGCTCGGCGCAGAGCCTGCAAGCGACGGAGCAAGCAACACGAGAAGCAGATGGACTTTGGATATGGCAAATGCGAGGAAGGTACCGACGATCTGAGTGATTGAGTTCTGCAAGTTCCACCTCGTAAAACCCTACAACACCTGATTGACGCAGGGCGTTACGAGTAAGCGCTGCGGCGTTCCTATGTAAATCGTGCTGGCAAGCACCAATTGCAACTTCGATGCCATGTCAGAGGATACAGACCTAAAGGTATACATCGCAACAGCTTACATCCTCCGGACAGGAAGTAGTCTTATGCAGGTTGGGCTTGTGGTACGCGAGACGGTGTGCAGTCTGCAGGGCTTCGACGGGTATCGGTTTTGGCTTCGTGGGCCAATGTCATGCTCAATCCCGCCGTTGTTTTCGTGAGCGTTGGGTGGCACTCCCAATTGTCCGGCCTTTCAACTCCGTTCACGGGCTATGAGTGTGACCGTGACGCCTCGGTAGCTCGGTTCATCTAGCCTTGAGATTGACCACATAGACATTCCCATCGAAGTCGAGCCATGCCACCAAATCGCCCGAGATAGTAGGGCCGACACGAGTGTCAGGGGGTGCAAGGCGGACCTCAAACCCAGCGGCGAGGTCGAATAGCAGCACGTCCTGAAGGGTGGTGTCGACACTCCGTTCATAAACCACGCGGCTACCCGAGATAGCGGGCTCCCGGCAGCCTGCGCTCACACACGCTGTTACGGTATCTGTTTGGCCGGTACCCATGTCGTGAACCAGCACGTTGGATTCGGGCTCAGCCTCCCAGATGACGATGCGATTCCCTGAGATGTCGCCGAGCGTTTGCGAGGCTGGATCGTCGGTGATCTGGTTGCGCGCGTTTGTGGTTAGGTCGTACGCGACAATGTCATAATCCTCTTCCCAAACGACATCGTCCCCTTCCATCCGAACTCTACCCCGATGGGGGGCCGACTCAGTCGTTAACTGGATGTCGCTCGCCGCGGTCAGGTTCCTCACGAAAACATGTCTTCCCTGCGCAGAAACCTCGATCCATACGATCTTGTCTCCGGAGATGTCCGGCTGCGTCTGATTTTCCGCGCTGGTCGTGATCCGGGTCTCCGTACTTGTGGAAAGATCATAGAGGTAGATGTCTTCGTTGCCCTGGTTGTCTCGATTGGACTGCCAGACGATTCGGTCACCCGAGATGCGCGCGTTGTGATCCCTGCCGCTGTGTGACGTGACCTGAGTCTCCTGCCCAGTCGCAAGGTCATATACGAAGATGTCCGCGTTCCCGTTCCGGTCGTCTGACCAGACGATGCGATTGCCGTCGATTTCGGGAGATTGTTTGCTCGCCAAGTTGTCAACGATATGCACGATCCGAAACCTAACCGTGAACGAAACGGTGTCGGGCGCGAGGCCGGAACCAACCGCGACGATCCGTGCGGTTCCGCTTCCAACCGCCGTGACGAGCCCAGACGCGTCGACGGTCGCCACTGTAGGGTCGACAGAGGACCAGTCCCACATTGGCTGGTCAGCAGCTGGATGGTCATTGGCGTCGAAGGCGGTGGCTATCACACGGGTCGTGTCGCCAAGTCCTGTCAGTGTGTCGCGCACCGTGGCAAGCTGGACATCCGTCGCTACCTGGAGGACAGTGACATCGGCACTTCCTTGTTCACCACCGGCACTCGCGGTCACCGTGGCGGTACCGTTGTCCACCGCGGTAGCGAGGCCGGTCGCATCAACAGTTACTACTCCTGTGGCTGAGGAAGCCCACGTGAAAGTTTGGCCGGAGATCACGTCGCCGCTCGCGTCACGTGCGGTGGCGGCAAGCTGAACAGTCTCGCCGATGGACAACAAGGTGGATGTTGTGGGTGTTACCGCCACAGTAGCTACGGTCGGTGTTTGTTCGCCGCCCGGACCGGCGGGTTCATCGCCGCCGCAGGCACAGAGGGTTGCAGCACAGAGCGAAGACACAGCCAACAGGAACAAGCGATGGCAGGGAACCAAGACACCTCCTAGCCCACGGTCCGCAATACGGTTGGCATTCACAGCTCTCGTCGTCCGGCGGGCGTCGACTGCGGCGTCAGCCAGGCGGCGTGGCCAACGGGCCAGCGGCGCGTAACAACTGTTTTGGTGCTACTCAGAATTGAGGGTGCTAATGTGTTGTGAAACAACGGACATGTCTAGGGCGTTATCGGGCAGCGCATGTCGCTGGTGGGACATTTGTCGGTCCAGGGACGGAAAGAATGCGGTGGGCTTGGGAGGTCAAACCCATTACGAAAGCCCCGAGCGCCTGTTTACGATCACGACTCCGCAATCACTAGTCCCGCCCGCGCGGCTTTCCCACCGCTGCCGCAGGCCCAACGGCCCTCTCTGCATCTGGTGTCGAAGACACGATCAAGGCACCTTCCGGCCTCAGAATCGTTTGCGAAAGCACATTGCTGATCTCGCCCCATGCGTCTTGAAGCGTCACGTCACCCACAACTTGATCATCGTCAGAAAAGCGGAAACAGAAGTTCATGTGGACCGTCCCAGAAAAGCCGTCACCGGTAAGCCAGAGCCAATCCTCGCTCCAAGGATTACTCACCCAGGGCTCGTAATTGCCCGACGGGGAGAACGTCCAGTCGTGGTTCACCCACGAGCCCTGGATTACATCCCCATTTGCGTCGGCGTATTGGAACTCCAACCGAAACTCGGACCCGTTTCCAAGGCCATCGTCAAAGGGGCACGTGTTGAGACCTGTCAATTCGTAAGTGAAGTCTGACACTGCCGGTGCTTCGGGCAAGCTATAGAAATCCACGACAACCTCGACAGAACCGTCCGCTGTCACGACAGCAGAGGTCTGGTTCCAAGCGTCGATCCCGCAGGCAGGGCATGCCACAGTGTACTCGCCCTCCATCAGACCATTGAAACGGTACTGGCCGTTGGCGTCAGTGAGTTCGGTTGATGTTTCAGGGCCAGTGGCCGTCACCGAAATGCCGCTCAGTGGTATATCGCTACCACCTGGAGAGAATTCGCGGTCACCGTCATCGACCCAAATCCGGCCTCGGACAACATTGGAATAGTAGAAATCCACCACCCTTTCCGCGGCACCTGCTACCGTGATATCGGCGGATGTCTGGTTCCAGCCGTTGGTACCCAGAGCCTCGCAACCGACACAGGTCACTGTGTAGGAACCGTCGTCAGGACCATCTACGCGATACTGACCGTCCTCGAGCGTGTAGTGGGTCGTTGTCGCGGAACTCTGTGGACGAGGCCCGGTCAGGGTGATTTCGATACCTGCTTGCGGTTCGTCGCCGGTTCCGTAGGAAAGAACGCCATCGCCATTGTCGATCCAGACATTGCCCCGGATCAGTCCTGCGATACTCACAGTGGCGTTGCCCGCCACCAGGTCGACCTCCGCTGTAACCGTCGCCTCACCCGGACGGACAGCCGTTACCAAGCCGGTCCCATCCACGCGGGCCAAATCCTGGTCCGATGAATTCCACTGAATACTCACATACGGAACGACACTCTCGTTTGCGTCACGTGCGCTCGCCATCAACTGCACTGTCTGCCCAACCAACATCGGATTTTCGGATGGAGTCACTTCTACTGACGCTACGACTTGCGCAACCGTGAGCAAAACCGTTCCCGACACGCCGTCAACTGTAGCCGTGATCGTGGCCGATCCAGTCGCAACCGCCGTCACCAATCCTGAATCGCTGACCGTTGCAACACTATCATCCGACGACGTCCAAGTGAACGTCTTGTCCGCGATTGTGTTGCCGTTGGCATCACTGGCGACTGCCGTCATTTGCACCGTCTCACCAATCGATTCCAGTGTTGCCGTATCGGGTGTGACTTCCACCGTCGCAGCCACCTGCGCTACTGTGATTGTCGCTGATCCCGACACTCCGTCAACTGTAGCCGTGATCGTGGCCGTACCGTTCGCAACCGCAGTCACCAATCCTGAGTCACTGACTGTCGCAACACTCTCGTCAGACGACTCCCACGTGAACACCTTGTCGGCAATTGTGTTGCCTTCGGCATCGCTTGCGGTTGCCGTCAATTGCACTGTCTCGCCCAACGATTCCAGCGTTGCAGCATCGGGTGTCACTGTAACCATCTCGGCGCGTTGCGTGAGGGAGAGTGACGCCACGTCGGTTTGCCCGGTCAGCAACCGCGCCTCGACTTGTACCGAGCCGGTCTTCGACGTGCCCACCACGAATCCCCGCAGCCTGTCCGCAACAACAGCCATCGTCGTATCCCGCGATACCCACACAATGGGCACCCCCGGAATCGGCTCACCTGCGTCGTCCCGCGCCACTGCACTCAAGGCGACCGTGTCGCCGTAGAACAACGTTGCCGGAGCCTCTAGGATCTGAATCTCGGCGGCATCGCTGCCGACTCCGACGTAATCGAGTGGCACCGAGATCTCTGACGGTTCGGCCGTACCTACCGTCGGTGTCACTTCTAGAGGTCCACCCCTAAACACCGTGTCCTCAGCGGGGCCTATGAGGATGAGTGTCAGGAGAAACACTTCACCGTCTGACGAAACGGGCACAGTGAACTCCAGTTCGATTGTGCCCGACTGAAAGTCGCTCTGAACCACCGTGTCAACCATAGTCTCGGCTGTCTCTGCTCGTAACAGAAGACAGCGCACAAATTCGACTTCGACAACAGGTGCTAGTTCGCTGGTGAACTTAGGCGCGAGAGCGAAAATGCCAGGCACCATACGTTCTGGCCCTCCAGCTTCCTCACAGGCCAGAACGCCAAGTGCCAACACGGCAAATGCGGCGCGTATCCTCACGACAACACCTCCGGAAATGCGTCACAATGCAATCGCAACGACTACGAATCTTCTGAGTGACACGCTGGCCACGACATCAAGTAGACATATTGCCACGGCGTCACTCAGGCGTTTAGGCTGACGAGCGACCGGCGCGTTTCACTCCACATCTGGAATAGCACCTTACGTAGCGGGAGTCAATCAGCAGTCAATTCTTGGTGAATCGGAGCCAACTCGCACCGTGGGCAGGTGTGGCGCTGCGCTACGTGCGGGTTTGTTGCGGTGCATCGGGTGGGCGGGACAAAACGTTGACGCTCGGCTAGAACGCAACCCTCATTCCGACCGCGAACTCATCCCGCTGTGGGACGAGACTCACGTGCAGACGGTCGAGGGGGACATCCTGCCAACGGTATGACTTGATGGCCGAGCCTACCACCACACTTATGGGTGCGTTAGGTACTTCGCTGTCACGTTCAGATACGTTGA
Organism: Gemmatimonadota bacterium; assembly: GCA_039588935.1. GTDB lineage: Bacteria > Gemmatimonadota > Gemmatimonadetes > Gemmatimonadales > GWC2-71-9 > JBDGYW01. Next base: position 9,769 of record JBDGYW010000134.1, read on the forward strand.
ATCCTATGGTAGCTCCTAGCGGAGCGAGGAAGCCAAACAAAGCACTGATGTAGCCGCCGTGCGGGTCCCTGCCAACTTCGGCAATCACAATGCCTAGTGCCGCCGGCAGCGCGCCTCCGATCAGGCTCGCGGTAAAAGTGCCATTGTCGCCCAGGGCAGTTCCGATTGCATACACAGCGGTCGCACTCCCAAAGGCCGCTCCCAAAGCGAATCCTTCCCCGGCACCAACGTTCCCAGGACAGTCGGGGCACTCCCAGCCGGGATTGCCGCGAACTTCTTGGCCCACAAGTGCACCCGCGATCCCTCCACCGATGCCCAGTGCCACACCCCCTATGAACTCGAGCGCGACGTTGCGGACACGTGAGTTGCCGAGTGTCTGTAATGTGTCCTTTCCAAAGAGATCGGCACTGATGGGTTTCTCAAAACAGGAGGGCGGTGGTGACCGAACCACAAGGGTTTCAGGCTTGACTGTCTGAAACAGCACAAATCCGCGGCCTTCGACACGCGCCAGATCCTGGGCGAACGCGGGGGCACAGGGTAGCAACAGAGAAGCAATGAGAACGGCTGTCAGCACACGCAACGTAGCCTCCTATCTGGGACCCCAGCCAATAGATCTCTAGAATCAAGGAGGTGTCAAGATGAAAGTCACACCAAACCGATCAGCTATGGCAGGGAAACCTCAGAGGCGCCGGGCGGATTCGTTGCGAAGCAGACGCGGCTCGACGGAGCCGAGCCGTAAGCGTCCACCGCCGAATAGAGCTTTTGCAGTTCTATCCCAACCTTTGCGTCTGTTTGCGTACGTTTCGATCTGTTCACACCTAAACCTTCCCATAGGCCTTCCCAATGCGAGAGCGCCGCGTGACGGTGCGGGCACCGGGCCCACCTGACAAGACAGTACTTCTTGGTGCTAGTCTGCTCCGACTGCGTCGATTCGGCTGGTCGTGGCCAAAGAAGCACGCCGATGGCCAATCAGGTCACAGCCACTCCGGCCGCGCTGGGAAGTCATGTCGGCCACTGGAATCCACCGCCCCACCATGAGTGATGGTGGACCGACTCGTCGAGTGAAAGAAAGCGAACAATGCGTCACAAGGCTGTAGCTCTCACCGCATCCCGACTAAAACCGTTCCCCCCTGGCCAACAACCCACAAATCTCCTTGCCTCGAACCCCAGAGGCCCCAGAGCGAGTTGAGAGTATCTTGCTGAGTCCAATCCCAATTGGAACCGTCGTAATGAAACCTCATGCCAGCCAACCCGACGGCCCAGACATCGGCCGGGCCGGTTCCCCACACACCCCATAAAGACACGTCGACCGACGGTGTTCTGTCGCTCCATTGAGCACCGTCGTAGTGGATGACACGCTGGTCACCTGCTCCAACAACCCAGACATCCCCAGGGCCGCTGCCCCAGATGCCGCGATAGTCCGTTGTGCTAGTTGCCAACGTCGCATCGCTCCACTGATCGCCGCTGTAGCGGAGTATCACGCCGTCTTCGCCGACTACCCAGACGCCACCATCCCCCACGGCCCACACATCATTCGGCCCACTGCCCCAAATACCCCGAAGGTGGAACCCGTTGACCACCGTAGGACCGCTCCACTCCGTGCCGTCGTAATGAATGACGTTGCCGCCCTCTCCCACAGACCACACGTCATCCCGGCCACTGCCCCATATTCCGTAAAGGGACCGAAAGTCTGACTCCGAAGTTGCGTTGCTCCATTGCGTCCCGTCGTGGTGGAGTATCGTGCCGTCATCACCAACAGCCCAAACGTCCACTGGCGCGCTACCCCAAATGGCTCTGAGTTCAGCGACCGTCAGGCTTGGTGTTGCATCACTCCATTCTGCACCATCATAGTGATGGATTTGGCCTACCTCGCCGACCACCCAGAGGTCGGTCGGCCCGTTGCCCCATACGCCCGACACCATGTCCGGCACCAGTGTTGGTGTCATATCGCTCCACTCAACGCCGTCGTAGTGAAGGACGTTCCCTCCGTTCCATCCCTTCCATCCCACCGCCCAAATGTCTGTCGGGCCACTGCCCCACAGGTTTCGCAAGGACGGGTCCATTCCGGCCGGGGTAGCGTCGGCCCACGAATAACCATCCCAATGAAGGATCGTTCCGACGTCACCTACGGCCCACACATCGCTGGGCGCCGTGCCCCAAACCGAGCGAAGCGGGTAGGTGGGTACGCCCGATGGGGTAGCATCGCTCCAGACCGTGCCGTCGTAGTGGAGAATAGTACCGGCATACCCGACCGCCCAGACATCGTTTGGCCCGCTGCCCCACACCCCGAACAATACGTCAGTGGTGAAATCCGGGGTGTGGTCACTCCATTGCGTCCCATCGTATCGGAGGATCTTGGCACCGTCACCCACCGCCCAGACGTCACTCGGTCCACTGCCCCACACACCGTAGAGCGGTTCTGAAAGCCAGTCCGGATCGCGTGTCCAACTCGTACCGTCGAAGTGTGCCCTCGTGCCTGCGTACCCCACGGCCCAGGCGTCGTCCGCGCTGCTGCCCCAGATGCCGAGGAGGCCGAAACCACCAATCTCGCTCCTGTCGCTCCATTGCCCACCGTCGAAGTGAAGGATGGCTCCCCATTCGCCGACAGCCCAGATGTCAGTCGGCCCACTGCCCCAAGCGGCGTTGAGGCTGTTCGAGTTGACGTCTCCCCAACCCCATGTGCGCTCCTCACCCACATTCGGGTCGAACACAGTCACCAAACCGTAACCCAGGACTCCGCCCACGCTTGCGGCAATCGTAGCCTGACCGTCACGCAGCGTCGTGACTATACCGCTTGCGTTCACCGTGGCCACATCGGGGTTGAAACTCATCCATGTGAATGTGACCGACGGCAGGACACTGCCACCCGCATCCCGTGCCTCGGCCGTGAACGCTTGCGTTGCGCCGACGCCGGAGACGGAAGCTCCTGCCGGTGATACGGTCACCGAGGCTATTTGCCACACCGAGATTGAGGCCGATCCGGTGACACCTCCGGTGCCGGCCGTGACCATGGCAGTCCCGGTCGCAACCGCAGTCACCTGACCTGATGCACTGACGATGGCTACGGTCTCATCGGACGACAACCAGGTGAATGTTGCACCGGATACCGCGTTACCGTTGGCGTCATTGGCAGTAGCCGCCAACTGCACCGTCTCACCAACAGAACTCAGCGTGGCTGCTGCCGGATCTATCGTTACCGCCTCTACCGCCTGAGACACCGTCACGGTGGCCGTATTTGAAACACCGTCTGTGGTGGCCGTGATCGTAGCCGTCCCATTTGCAGCCGCAGTCACCAGACCTGATGCACTGACGATGGCTACACTCTCATCGGACGACGACCAGGTAAAAGCCTTGCCGGAGATCACGTCGCCGCTCGCGTCACGTGCGGTGGCGGCAAGCTGAACAGTCTCGCCGATGGACAACAAGGTGGATGTTGTGGGTGTTACCGCCACAGTAGCTACGGTCGGCGTTTGTTCGCCGCCCGGACCGGCGGGTTCATCGCCGCCGCAGGCACAGAGGGTTGCAGCACAGAGCGAAGACACAGCTAACAGGAACAAGCGATGGCAGGGAACCAAGACACCTCCTAGTCCACGGCGTGAGCCAGGCGGCGGGGCCAATGGGCGACCGGCGCGTAACCTACTCAAAATTGAGGGTGCAATGTGTGGCGAGAATACGGACATGTCTAGGGCGTTATCGGGCAGCGCATGTCGCAGGTGGGCAATCTGTCGGTCAAGGGACCGAAAAGAATACGGTGGGCTTGGGAGGTCCAACGGAGTTCCGGCCACGGATGGCCGAAACTCTAGAGGCGCCGGGCGGATTCCTTGCGCAGCAGACGCGGGTGCGGGGCGCGTGGGGTGAGCGTGCACCACCGAATGGGGAGTTTGCTGTTCTATCAGAATCTTTGCGTCTGTTTGCGTTTCGTAATCAGTTCGGGCGTTTTGGGCACCTACCGTTTCCGTCTGGTCGCGTCCATTTCGATCTGTTAACGCCGAATCTTTCCCAAGAACCTTCCCGACGCAAAAGCCCCGAGCGCCGCGAGACGCTCGGGGGAGGGATGTTTCCTGGAGTTGTCAGAGACTATTTGTGTGGTTGGTCGTAATGGGCCTGTAGGTTGCCGCCATCCAACACACCGGATACTGAAAGCACCGGTGCAGCCGTGTCCGGATCGTCGCCTGCTGCCCAGATCTCGATGTGGGCCTCATCGGTCCTGCCCGGCTCCCCATCGTCGATGAAGGTGAATCTGACGATTGAACCGTCTGCCCCGTTGAGGCTTCCAACAGCTTCACCGATGAACGTGTCGAAAGGTGCCGCGGGCGGCGTCGGGTCGTAGTCCGGATCATCGATACACGTTGCTGATGTGAGCGGCTTCGAAATGTGCCACTTGTTGCCGCCGGGCCAGTTGATCTCCAGGTTATTGGAGAGTGTGATGTCGCAGTGAAGTGTGAGTCCCCGAGTGATGCGAACACCATCCACTCTAGTCTGGTGGCCGCCTCCAGTCATCCGTCCTTCTAGGACAGGCGGCGGCGGTGGCGGCGGCCATTCCGGCGGCGGTGGCGGTTCTTCACACTCCTCGAGCGTGGATTGCGTATTGAGCAAGATCTCAGGTGCAACCGGCGACGTTCCGTCGCATGCCAACAGCAACATCGGAACGATTCCTACGGCAAATCGGTAGAGCCGCATCATTACCTCCTCATTGCAAAGAACGTGGACCACCGGAGGTGGCGCTGTATCGGATGTTGGCCTTGGTGCGGTCTTGGCCAAGCGTCGAAACCTGAGAGGGCTCTTTCTAGCGTGCCTGGTAGTGTATTCGGTGCTTTTATAGCAAGAAACACACCGAATTGTGATGTAGCTCACATTTTTGAGGTCACTCCGTCATGCTGTTGCCCGGCAGTCGGTTGCACGGTTCCATCGATGCCAAAATGAGCCCCGTGAGCCAGTGTGTGGTTGGCGCCCCACAACACTCGTCCGACAAGGCGATGTGGCAAAACAACACCCCGGCCTCAGCCAGGCGGCCTGGCCGGGGCCGCCGGTGTGACTCGCTTCCCGTCAGAAAGAGTGCCATAAGGAGAGATTGAGGGTGCAAATGTGTGGAGAGAAAACGGACATGTCTAGGGCGTTATCGGGCACCGCACGTCGCTGGTGGGACATCTGTCGGTCCAGGGACGGAAAGAATAATCCTCAGCACTTCCTTCCCAAACCGACGAGCGATTGCAGGAAGACCCCAGAGGCGCCGGGCGGATTCGTTGCGCAGCAGACGCGGCTCGGCGGAGCCGAGCCGTAAGCGTCCACCGCCGAATAGAGGTTTTGCAGTTCTATCAGAACCTTTGCGTCTGGTTGCGTTTTGCGTCTGGTTGCGTCCTTTTCGATCTGTTACCGCGCAAACCTTCCCAAGAACCTTCCCAACTGAACTGGCACCAAGCGCAACGGGACGTTCCGGGAACCCCGCTACGGCACGACAACCTGCACTGGTGTCGCCGCGTCATTGGTCGTGCCATCGCCAAGTTGTCCCTCGTCATTCACCCCCCAGCAATACAAATCCCTGCTTTCCGCCACCCCACACGAATACTCAGCGTTGGTCGATATGGAGATGAATGTGATCCCACCGGCAACGGGAACCGGAATATTGCTGCACGGAAAGTCACTGCCATTGCAGGTGGGTGAGATAGGTACGTCGGTCCCCAGGCCCCCCCATCGGTTTGTGCCCCAACAGAATGCCTCACCCTCTGTCGTAAGGCCGCAGGTGGACTCGTAGATGTTGTTGGCGTCGGAAGGCACCACGGTAGAGAAGCTCAAACCTCCCGCCACAGGTGTGGGCGTGCTGCTGGGATCAAAAGTGCCTGTGCCCAACTGGCCCCAGGTGAATATGAGAGCGCCCCAGCAGTATGCATTGTTGTTCACCAAGCCGCATCCGTGGATCGCGCCATGAACCGCTTCCTCGAACAGCAGACCACCAGCCACTTGTGTTGGCCCGGTCGCGTAGTCTTCTGTTCCAGTACCCAGGTTGTCAAACCCATTCACGCCCCAGCAGTATGCTCCTCCGGTCATAGCAACCCCACATGACGCCCAGAGCCCGGCAGATGTCGAGCGGAAGCTCATGCCACCAGCAACGGCGAGCGGAGTGGGACTGCACGGCCACTGAGCGCCACGGTAGTTGGGATTGGGGTTGTCACACAGTTCCGTCGTGGCAGCGCCTAGTGCGTACCCGAGACCTTCGCGGTCACCAAAACTTTGGTTCTCCGGCCCGTTGGCACCCCAGCAGTATGCGGCGCCCGTGGCAGTTAGGCCGCAGGTGTGATACGGGCCGGCGTCGATGGTCGTGAGGCTGAGGCTACTTGCCGCCCGCACCGGAACACTGCTGCTCGTCGTTGTGCCATCACCCAACTGACCAAATGGGTTATCGCCCCAGCAGTACGCTTCACCATCATCAGTCAGCGCGCAGGTGTGATTCCCCCCGCCACCCGTCAGTTGGGCGAAACGGAGACCACCGGCGACCCGCACGGGCCGCGTGCTGGAGATGTCCGATGCGTCGCCGAGCTGCCCGACCGTGTTATCGCCCCAACAGTACGCCGTTCCGCTCGTGGAAAGACCGCACGTATGCGAGGCGCCAGTATTCACCGTGGCAAAGGCAAACACAATGTCGAAGGGCGCACTGGACGCCGCTGCAACTGCACCTGATGTAGCGGTGAACGTGTATCCATTGCCGAGCTTGTCGATTACGAGGTCTCCAAACCTCGCGACGCCATCGACGGGTACTACGGTGGTTGTACCGGACAGCTCACCTTCTCCTGGATTGTTCTCAATTACAAGTGTCACGCGTTCCGTGGCGTTTACGACCGCGTGTCCATTCGCGTCTCGAATCACCACTTCCACCGCCGGAGCCATCGTCTCAGTGACTTGTGTCTCTGTCGGTTGTATCGAAAAGGTCAACTCAGCCGCCACTTGATCGACGCTAATCGTCGCCGTACCACTCTTCCCGTCCGCAGCAGCTGAAATAGTGGCAGCACCGTCTGCAACTGCCGTCACCAGTCCTGAAGCACTGACTGTCGCAACACTCACATTCGACGACGACCACGTGAACGCCCTACCGGAGATCATATTCCCGCTGGCGTCCCGCGCGGCGGCGGTGAGCTGGACTGTCTCACCCAAAGACACCAAGGTGTCGGAGATCGGCGTCACCTGCACGGATGCCACAGTGGGAGCACCGTTCTCAGTAGTCGGGCCAGCGGTGTCTTCGCCACCACAAGCAAACAAAGTCATAACGCAAAGCGAAGGCACAGTGCTGAGAAAGGCGGCGGCGCGCATGGTCAGTTCTCCCTCACCGCAAAGACGCAGTCGTATGCTGATGTCGTCGCTGGTCCGGCAGCCTCGTCGTCGGGCGGGCGTCTAGGACGTCTGTCAGGCAGCGGGGCCCGAGGCCACCGGCGCGTTTCACTTCACGTTTGGAATAGCACTGTAGACAGTGGGAGTCAATTGGCGGTCAATCGCAGGCAAGCCTGAGTCAATTGGACCGATCTGAGGTGGGCACAGAAACCCCGAACGCCGCGTGACGCCCGGGGGCTGGCCTGGGAGTATTGCAGGTCCGGACGGACCAGCCAGTTGAGGTTTCAGACGCCGCATGTCCTCACTTCGCGAGCGACGAAGCTCACTGAAACAGATCAACGCGAACCCCGGACTATCACACCAGAGATTCCGACCGCGTAGATGTCACCCGATGATGTGCCCCACACGTCAAACAGGCTCAC
>JBDGYW010000135.1:0-11214 GCA_039588935.1 Gemmatimonadota bacterium
AGCGAGAAAGCGGATTGCGTCGGAGTGGTGCTCGTGCTCGAGCAGCACCTCTACGTACTCCTTGGCCGACTGGTCGTCTGCGAGTAGAGCCTGAGCCTCATCACTCAGTTCAGAAGCCGCGATGACTTCTGCAAGAGTTTTTCCTGATCGGAGCGTTGTCGGTGTCTCAGTCATGGCTAATTGATCATGGTCATGCCACCCTTGACCGTCAACATCGCGTCGCCCTTTATGTCAGTCATCATGCCCTTTACCTCGGCTTTTATCTGACCCTGGATCTTGATGGTCATGCCTTTGATGGTGACTCCAGTCTGATCGATCTTGATGCTGTTTTGTCCCACCTTTAACTCTATCTCCTGCATGGCTTCCTCGGACACTTTGCCGAGAGCCGCCTTCGTGGTCACGTTGCCCATCTTGACTTCGGTGGTTTGGTTCCCCATGTCGAGCTGGGTCTTCTGATCTCCCATCTTGAGACGCACAGTCTCGCCACCCTGGTCCAACGTGACGGTGCGATTTCCCATCTTCAACGTCAGGCTCTGGTTTCCCTGGCCCAGACTGACGTTTTGATCGCCCTGTTTGATGTCGAGCGTCTGCTTGCCCTTCGTGATGGTAACGACCTCGTTGCCTTCCTCGATCGACCTGGTCTCGTCGTTCTTGATCGTTGTCACGCGGTCGTGCTCAACCTTGTGAGTCTCGTCGTTCTCCACCTCTATCAGGAGGTCTTTCTCAGCGTGGAGCAGGATCTCCTCCTCGCCCTTCTTGTCCTCGAATCGGAACTCGTTGCAGTTGTCCGTACCACCGCCCTTGGAACTGCGCGATTTGATCCCGCTTTGTGTTTGGTTTCCCGGCAGCGCGTATGGTGGATCCATGTTGCCGTTGTAAACGCGGCCTGTGATGATGGGCATGTCCGGATCGCCTTCGAGGAAATCGACGATTACCTCCTGGCCGATCCGCGGCAGCTGAATGATCCCCCATCCTTTGCCGGCCCAGCTATTCGCGACCCGCACCCAGCATGAGCTATTCTCGTCCTTCTTTCCATCCCGATCCCAGTGGAACTGCACTTTCACGCGACCGTGCTTGTCCACCCAGATCTCTTCACCGCTCTTGCCGACGACGATTGCGGTCTGGGTTCCCTGTACCACGGGCTTGGGAGTGACGCGTTGCGGACGAAACGGCGTCTTGTGCGGAATGGCGACGAAATTGTTACGGTAGTCCGATTGCCGTTGTTCCTGCGCATGAAAAGCGCCGTTCTGGCCAAAGTGGTGGACCTGCAGCAATTGATACTTCTTGTTGACGTCGCGCCTGTAGTGTCCCTCCAGGTCGAATTGGAAACCGCTCTGAAACGAACGACAAGTGCCTTCGCCACGGACCAACTCTTGCCACTGCTCCTGCTCCTCGAGCTGCAGCCGGACCAGCCGGTCACCATCGGCCGCGGTGGCGAGGTTTCCAGGGAAAGTGTAGTCGTAGAACTCGCCTTTCCCATCGCCCGACACCGAGCTCTCCAACTTGAGCGATGGCTTCAGGTAGTCGTAGTCCCTCAGTGTGACCTTCCCGAGGTGTGCCGCGTGCTCGCGCTCGAGGCCCAGCACGATATCTTCCTCCTGGAAAGCGCCGGGTTGCGCCGCCAGTCTAGCCGTCGACTGCACTTCACACGGCTTCACGGCACTACCATCGTCTGCCAGCGTAAGAACGTGCTTGGAGTCGGTATGTCGGAAGAAGTAGAATATTCCCTCCTCCTCCAACAGCCTCGAGACGAAGTTCAGATGCGACTCCCGATACTGGACGCAAAACTCGCGTTTCGGATAGCTCTTGACGCATTCGATTTTGAAGTCGGAGTATCCCTGGTCCTTGAATACCAGTTCTACGATCTCGAGTACGGTTTTGTCCTGAAAGATCTTGCAGTCAGCCGACATGGAAAGGAACCAGAGCCACGGCACCATCTCGGCTCGGTATTCGGTGAGTTCTTCACCCTCGCTCTGACCCAGTTGTATGAAGCGATTTATGATTCCATGGATCGGCCTTTCCTTGCCTCCGGGCAGTTCCAGGTGGACGACCACCGGTTTGCGGAGCAGGTCGGCTGCTTTCACGTTCGGCTTTTCCGACAGCAATTCCAGCGTGAAATGGAACGGCATCGACAAACCCTCTTCACCGGTGAAACCCTTGAGCAGGAGCACGTCCTTTCCCAACGGGGTCTCGAGTCGCAAGATGCGATCCGCCTGTGAATACTCATCCATGAGTGCCTCGATCTTCGTCGAAGTGAACAGCCCTTCCGATCCGCATGGCGAACCTACCTAACCTGCCGGCGCAGTCGCGTACTGGAATGTTCCGTCATCCCCAACGGAAACCGTGACAGCCGTTGGCTTCGTGCCTTCGGCGAGAGATTCCAGTAACCTTATCGAGATCTCCGGTAACAAAGTGTTGGTCAGAATGTTGTCTACGTTCCGAGCTCCACTCTCGACTTCGGTGCATCTCTGGGCCACTTCGTCCACCATGGCCTCATCATACTCGAGATTGACCTTGTGTGTCTCCAGCAACCGCCGCTCGATCTTCCCCAGCTTGAGACGGATGATCTGCTTCATTGCGTCATCGAGGATCGGGAAGTAGGGGATAATCACCATGCGGCCCAGGAATGCCGGCTTGAATGTATTGTTCAGCTCAGGTTTCAGGGCCTTCACCAACCCCTCGTGGTCCGGCATCGTTTCAGGGTCGGCTGTGAGCTTCATGATCGTGTCGGTCCCTGCGTTGGTGGTCAGCATGATAATGTTGTTCTTGAAGTCGATCTGCCGACCCTCGCCATCCTCCATCACTCCCTTGTCGAACACCTGGAAGAACAGCTCCAGGACGTCCGGATGAGCTTTCTCCACCTCATCCAACAACACCACTGAATACGGACGGCGTCGTACCGCCTCGGTCAACACGCCTCCTTCCCCGTAGCCCACGTAACCCGGCGGCGATCCCTTGAGCGTTGAGACGGTATGTGCCTCCTGGAACTCAGACATGTTGATCGAGATCATGTTGCGTTCACCGCCGTAGAGCATGTCTGAGATGGCAAGAGCTGTCTCCGTCTTGCCCACTCCACTGGGACCCACCAGCATGAAAACTCCGACCGGCTTGTTTGGATCTTCGATGCCGGCGCGGGAAGTACGGATTCGGCGGCTGATCTGCTCGAGCGCATGTCCCTGCCCGATGATGCGTTGGCCAAGGTGGTCCTCCAGCTTGAGCACCGTTTCGACTTCGTCGCGCAGCATCTTCCCGACCGGTATGCCGGTCCACCCCGATATGACTTGTCCCACCAGCGCAGCGTCGACACACACCGGTACGAGGCCGGCCTCACCCTGGACTTCCGCAAATTCCTGCATGAGTTTGTCGAGTTCCTTGCGCAACTTCCCAGGATCGGTCGGCTGTTTCTTGGCCTTGCCTTCACTTCCGTTCGCGCCGCCCGTCTTCTCGACACTAGCCTCGAGTTGCTCCCGAAGCTCTCGGATTCTGGAGACCAGTCCGCGCTCTTTCTCCCACCGTCCCTTGAGGTCTGAAAGATTCGCCTCCGTCTCGGCACGGTCCGCCTTTATCTGCTCCAATCTCTCAGAATGGTCAGCTCCAACTGCCTCTTCGCGTTCAAGTACACGTTTCTGAATGCCGAGATCCTCAAGCCGACGCATGGCGTCTTCGACCGCTGGTGGCGTTGCGCTCTGACCGAGTGCGAGCCGAGCGCATGCCGTATCGAGCACGCTGACGGCCTTGTCCGGCAACTGTCTGTCGGCCAAGTACCGGTGCGAGAAGCGGACGGCGGCGTCGACTCCGTCATCCAGAATGCGCACGCTGTGGTGCTTCTCCAGGTGCGGCGCTACGCTTCGCATCATCAGACAGCAGGTGTCCTCCGATGGCTCGTCTACCTTGACCAGCTGAAACCGTCTGGCCAGCGCAGGGTCCTTTTCGAAATACTGCTTGTACTCGGACCACGTGGTTGCCGCGATCGTTCGCAGCTCACCGCGTGCCAGTGCGGGCTTCAGCAGGTTGGCCGCGTCTCCCTGTCCTGCGGAGCCGCCGGCACCGATCATGGTGTGTGCTTCGTCGATGAACAGAATCACGGGCGTCTCTGACGACTTGACCTCCTCGATGAGGCCCTTCAGCCGGTTCTCGAATTCTCCCTTTACGCCCGCTCCGGCTTGTAGCAGGGCCAGATCGAGGGTACGGAGTGAGACGTTCCTGAGGACTTCAGGAACATCGCCTTCGACGATTCGTTTAGCGAATCCCTCGACTACCGCGGTTTTCCCGACTCCCGCCTCACCTACCATGATGGGGTTGTTCTGCCGCCGGCGCGTTAGGATGTCGACCACTTGACGGATTTCGAAGTCTCGGCCCAGCACGGGATCGAGGTTTCCCTGCCTTGCGCGTTCGGTGAGGTTCAAGGTGAACTGATCCAGGTTCGGCGTTGGGCCGCCGGCTCGGCGGGCCTCACCTTCAGCCGGGGCGAGCGCCGCGGTCTCCTCCACAGAATCGGCCACGATGGCGTAGAAATCCTCGCGCAGGCTCTCGCCGGAGATCTTTTGGAACTCGCTACTCGTCTCCCGCGCCAACCGCCTCAGTTCGTCGTTGACAGCCAACGCAAGCAGAGTATGTCCGGTTCGTACTTGCGTCGCGCCAAGATCCACGGAACCAAGGAGCCATGCCTCCGAGATCATCCTGGTGAAGCTGGGGCTGAGCGACGGTGTCCGAGCATTGCCGGTCTTCAGCCTGTCCAGCGCCTCTGTCAGCTCCTTGGAGAAGCGTGCCCGGTCGATGCCGAAGTGCTTCAGGATCATGGCCGCATCCGAGTCGCTGGCATCGAGCAACTTCATGAGAAAGTGCTCGATCTCGACATCGTAGTGGGTACGCGACAGGCATATGCCGGCTGCGGCTTCCACCGCACTTCTGGTTTCATGATTGAGTTTTCCGATCAGCGACTTGAGATTGACACTCATGTGTCTCTCCTCTAGAGGTTTAGCACTGTTTCGTCAGCGTCGCGCGAGAACGGAGCCGACCGCATCCAGGTTGTCCAACCCAGGGGAGTGGCTGCTTCACCCTCACTTCCCAATACGCATCCAGGGACTTCATCTCGTGCGAGCACGAGTTGAACTTCGAAATCGAATCGGCCTTCACAAAAGAGCCGCGTCAAGGTGCGTAGCGCCTCGTGAGCAGTGCCTGCAGGCAGAAAGTCGTCGTACTGGCGCCGAGTCAGCGGCCCGATTCTAACCCTGACCCGTGCTTGTTGGTCCCAGATCTCATCGCCGACTATTGCCCCAACGCCCAGTTGAGACGATGCACTGGTATCGTCTCCCAATGCGCATTGCGTGTCTGCCGCTAGCGGATACCACCCGCCTACAAATTGTTCGACCTCCACGGGAGCGCCGAAATAGTCTTCCAGCAACCGCTCCAGCGCAACCGCTGGACGTCCCTGCATGCCGAAGAGTCCCGCATAGAAGACCAGAGACTCGTCCGGCACGTTGAACAGGTTTTGGACGCCAGCCGTTCCCAGGCCAAGGAGATCTGACAGGTGCTCGGTGACGAGATCCGACTGATCTCTCTCATAGGCGATCGCGAACCGGTTCTTCTCCCAGGCGCGATAGAACAACGAGGTGAAGCGGTGGTTGAAGATATCCAGGAAATCGCGCAGAGCCCGATCCCGAGCCCTGGCGCGCTCAGCAACCAACAACGAGTAGTAGAGCGGGAGAATTCCAAGTGGGCCGGTCAACCCGAGGAAGTTGACCGTTAGCTTGACCTGGCCGTCCGGCTCGATATCGAGTGTCTGGATCTCGCTTGCTGGAAACGAGATGGCTGTGTTGGCGGCGAACCGGGCTACTTCCTCCCTGGGCTCAGCGAACTCGCCGATTCTGCCTCGATCCGGGAAAAGCCTCTCGAGGACGCGCACGGCCTGGAAGAAGCCGAACGATGTCGGGTCCTCCAGGATTTCGCGTTCGAGTTCGACTTGGGCTAAAGTAGCGTCTTCCATCCGGCCCTGGGAGGCCATTCGCGGAGCATCTCCTTCCGTTGCTCACAGCGAGCAGCGAGAATGCAGAAACTGTTGAGTGAGGCATACTGGCCGAGGAACCGTTCCAGCACGCTGGCAAAGAGGTACACGCCTCCCCCGGCGTATTGATCTTCATCAAAGTCGATCTCTACGCGATGGCCTCTCGCGAAGCTCACACCGCGTTCACCCTCAATTCTCGAGTAGCACGGCCCGCTGCCGACCCGCTTGACACCGCGGATCTGTCGGTCAACGGCTGCCGAATCCGCGAAGTTGTGGAGCTGGAGCAACTCACGCAACGCGTCCGCACCACCATTCACGAGCGACAAGTAGTTGAGTGACAGCAAAGATATCAGCCGCCACAACTGTGACTTGCCGAGCGGTGGCTGTACCGCCTGCGTTGGCCTCACGAGGGACGAGATTCTCTCAATCGGTCCACCACCGGGAAGCGACAGATCGCCGTCCTCGCCTCCGAACGGCAGGCGATTGGGCAGATCACCGTTGAAGCAGGTGAGCCGGCTCGTGACGGCATCGAGTGTCGGATGTACCACCCGGCCCGACAAGTCTACGAACGAGACGGAGACATCCGTAGCCTCATCGCGTGACCAGAGTGCCGGTTTGCGCCTGGCATACCAGAACAGACGTTCTGTCCCGCCGTCCGCCGCGTGCCTGTGAGAGTAGAACGGCTCGAACTTGAGAGTTGCCGCGGTTCCCGGTGTCGTTGCAACGACTTCATCGACCGAGAAGACACTCGTTGTCTCTCGCCTTCGCGCGTCGGGTACGATAGTGTACTCGTGCCGCTTTTGAGTCAGAAGCACCGGCTCGGAGGTCTGTGAAAAGAGGTTCACGACCGGCGTGCAGCCGAGACGAAACGTCTGAGCAGTGACACCGGTTTGCAGCATCTCGAGGCGGTCAGCTCGTTCGAATTGGGACAACAGGAACACCATCTCCACCTGCTCACCAAAGCCGGCCTCGCAGATTTCCCTGAATCCCGCCAGATCCAGAAAGAGAAACTTCTCGGGAAATGTGAAATACTCCTGCAACAGGCTGTAACCGCTGAACGATCTCTGTGGATACGGCAGCATGCCTTCGTCCTTGCCGAACCCAACCGGGATAATGCTTCTCGATTCGAGCTGCAATGGAGGCTTCTTGGCGGACTTCCCCGGCTCACGCACCAGAATCCTCGTGCAGTTGTTGCATAGCAGCTCGTACAGGGTCGACGTCAGGTTCCCCTCGCCGCTCAAATGCACCCTTACCGCCTCGAGCTCCAGGCTCTCAAATGTCACATCGGGAAGACACTGGAGCCTGAGCCGTAGCGCCCAGGGCTCAGACGTCCTCACTGGCGGATCGAGTTGATCGGGAGTGATCCAGCGGGCCTCTTCGACGGTCAACGGCCAGAGCGTTGTATCGTAGCAAGTCCTGAACTTGCACGGCGTCCCTCCAACCGGCGCCGAATGAAGCTCGGTATCACGCGGGATCGGAAACCCGCTGGTGAGTTTTCCTTGTTCTGGATCCAGTCCGAACTCCACCAGCGACATTGCCGGGATCGGACGGATGTAGTGCGGATGGATAAGGCTGAGAAGTGCTTCACTTATCTCTGAAAAGTCATCTTCCAACTTCAGGTGGATTCGTGCCGCCAGGAACGCGAACGCCTCCAAGAGGCGTTCGACATGGGGATCCTCGCACTTCGCAGGCTCAAGCTGTAGTCTTGATGCAATCTTGGGGTACTTCTGGGCAAACTCGGCGCCCATTCGCCGTAGGAATGTCAGCTCACGCTCGTAGAAGAACAGCAGATCGTCTCGTGCCATTGCCTCACTTGATTTCGAAATTGCAGTTCGTGGTGTCGAGTATAGTGTCGAATGCAACCTGTTCGGGGTTCGGCTCCATTCTCAGCATACCCTCGATCAAAAAGCGTAACTGCCTCGTTCCTCCTTCGCCGGTGTCGGTCACAGTGATCTTCACGTCTGCAAGCCGGGGCTCGAACAGCGTTATTGCTTCTTCGATTCGCCGCGCTAGATGCATTCGTACCTCCGGCGAGTCGGCGCTCAGCGACGTGATATCGGGCAGCCCAAAATCGTAGAGTGAGTTCTGTAACTCACCCATCGAGTCGGGTGCCGGCTCGGGCGTTCGCCGTGTGTTCAGCAGCCACTCCACATCCCGCCGCACAGCCTGCTTGAACTCCGACACCGACTGCGCATAGGCCATGCGAGGCTCAGTTGTGCTCATCGGATCTCTGTCGATCAACCGATCGAGTAGAGACTGCTGAGCGGTCCTCTCCACATCCCGTTTGGCCATCGCTTGAGCTAGGAGTCGCCCATCTGGTCGAGCAGAGCACTGGCATCTATCGCACCACCGGAGTCATCCGGCTCGGTTCCCGAATCAGACGGCTCCGGCTCGGGTGCCGACGCGCTGAATGACTGCCCCCTTTGCGCGTCTAATGAGCCGCCCTTGTCTCCCGGGAACGAGATGGCGCGGAGCGGGTCCAAGCGGCATATACGCAGATAGAGTTCCTGTTGGTCATACTCAGATTCAGACCCTAGAGCAGCCATGCATCGGTAGAGGAGACCCAACGGATGTGCCACTGTATCCCCTGCTTCCCAACCCTCTAGATTATGAGCTTCGATCGTCTCAGCCAGATCTTTCAGGATTGGCAAGGCAACCGCCTCATGGCCGGTGTCTACCATGATGTCGGCCGCCTCCGCACGGCGCAGAAACCGATCGCGGGCACACTTCTCCTGCTCGGACTGGGACATCAGGAACTGGATCGCTTTTTCGTGCTGTCCCGAGCGTACCATGGCGGCGGCCCGATCGGCTGCGGTCTTGGTGGTGCTTGGGGCTCCGGCGTGAGCGACCTTCAGCTCTTCATCATCGGCGATGACCACCACCCGTTCGTCTCCAGCAAGGTCTGCCTCAAGCACCTCCCGCAACCAGGCGCGGGTTTCTGCATTTGCCGTCGGTGTGTCGTCCATCAACGTGAGTTGCGGTAGCTCGGGCAGATCGCGCAACAGTCCAACGAGAGCACCTCGGATCGCAGAAGCGACATACTCGTACTCCGCTCCAAGTGCCTCGAGTGCCGTCAGAACATAACGCTGAAGATCCAGCCACCCACGTCCATGGGGAGTTGCCATCACGCTCTCGCATGCGGCTAGCAGTTCCGGCCACTTTGCATCGAGAAGGAGGCCTTTGAGACTGGTCCTCACATTGGTAGCCGGCGCCGCAAGCGCCCTGGGATCGACCTCACCGCCCAGCGCCCGGAGCTCACCCCAGCGAAAGCCACGCACCATGAGGTACGAAGCCGGATTGGTGGGATCCTCTCGTTGCAGGTAGCGCGCGGCCGCGGCAATATGAGATGCGGCATCTTCCCGACTGCTCGGCTCCGCTGAGAGCGAAGCTGCTGATCCCGGCTTCGCTGGTGCAACAGATCCTGATTCCTCTTCGATCGGCTCGGGTTCAATGGGGTCGGGATCGATCTCCAATTTCTTGGCGAGCAGCTGGTTTGCCTCTCCTTGTACATCGGCAAGGGCGTCACGCAGCTTGCTGAAGCTGGGTGCATCACTCCCAAATCGCTCTGCACCGATTTTGTCCAACTCATCGAGTGCGCCAACACTCTCATCGATATCGGCTACGAGTTGCTTGTACCAGGTTTTTGGCGTCGCCTCAAAACCCTTATCGATCTCCTCGAGAGTCGGCTTGCCGGCTTCAATAGCTTCGTTTCGCGCATCACGCTTCGAGTCGTCATCAGCGGACTCCGCCTCATACCCTATCGAGATGGCCTCCTGGTGCTCGAAGTAGCAGTGACCCGCTTTGTTGAGTGGTGCGAACTTGACAGGCACATCCAGGTAGTCACCGACCCAGTTGAGCGGCATCGCACGCATCTCTGCATCGTCTTCTTCGAGTTCAGGGTACAGATGATCCCAATACTGCTCCAAGAGACCTTTCATTAGGCCCAACCCGTCTCGTAGGCCCGCGATCCCATCTCGCTTGAGTAGCGCCTCCGTCAGCCAGGCGGCGAGCTGAATGTCCTTCGACCCGTTTGCCAGAGCCGATTCGGTTAGTTTCTGCACTTGCGCATAATCCGGAGGGGTGCGATCGCCAGTCAGGGAATCGACCACCTCGGTGCGAGCCTTCTTGAGCTTGTCGTAGACGGTCAATCCGTCGTCACCGGGCTCATCTCGCAGGTAGGTGCCGGCAGGGTTGGGTCCCTCGATTGGTTCGAGCAGCTTGAGGATTTCGTCGCGCATCTGGCACCTCTGGTTCAGCCACTCGCCGCAGAAATCTCGAGTGCGCGCAGCTCCAGGATAGGTAACTCCTCACCGTCCACGAGGAGCAACTTCTGGCCGACCGGGACCTCGGTCCCATCGTCCAGTGCCACCCATTCGGTGACACGACCGAGCCGGACGTCATTGTCGTCGTATTGCCAGGAAAGAGGGGAGATCGTGGGGAGGAGCACCTGTCCCAGTTCCAAGCCGCTAAACGCGGGTCCCGTCTGGACGGTTGCAGGAGCCCACAAGAGGTCTCGCAAGCGCGTGGGCGGCGGTATCTCGACCGACGCGACGTGCTCGAGAGGAATCCACAAGTATTGTCCTGCGGCGAATACCTCGAGCCGCGCACCCAGTCGTGGATCGGCGTCGGCAAATCCCTCAAACGCCGTTCCGTTGACGGTACCCGAAACGGGGCTCGGCTCGGCTCCACCCACGGGGAACTGCCCCGATTCAAACATCTCTTGCCGGTTCTTCTCAGCGTGCAGCGCGCTGCGGTACAACAGCGCCCCCATGGACGCTTCACGACCGCCCTGGCCGGCGATGTCAAGCTGTTTCTCAGCTCGTTCGTATTCTCCCGCGAAGCTCAACAGCTCGAACAAGAACACGCGGCGCTGGACGTCGAGCGGATCTTTCCGCAGCTCGGCGCCCAGCGTCTCGATGGCTTCGTCGAGGTTACCCGCTTCGAGGAGCTGGCGTGCTTTCACTCAGCGCTTCCGGACCGACACTAGGCGGTCGCCGTTCCGATGTCGTAGGATGCGACAATTGGCTCGCCCACATTACCGGCCGCGTCTTGGCTCTTGTGCGTCATCTCGACCTTAGTGAACGCCAGTTCCAGGTCTTCCGACGGTGTGTCCTCCCCACCGCCGCCTTGCCATTGGATGTCCGCGATGAAGACGGTGTCGAACTTGTACGTAAGATACGGCTCCTGGGCCCCGCCGGCCTTGCAGATTG
>JBDGYW010000136.1:0-11210 GCA_039588935.1 Gemmatimonadota bacterium
CTGCCCTCCCTTACCTGGTCTCGACCGGCTGAAACCTAAAACTCACACCGGTCTCGTTTCAGGGGGGCACATCACATGCGAAGTGTGGGTTGCTCTCAACGCCACATTTCCGGATGTGCTCAGCCGGTTCGGCTTCGTTGGAGCGGCCGGCCCGTATCTCGGCAACATCTTCTTCAATATTGCCGAGAACCTGCGTGACCCTGCAGGTCGCCGGGGTGAAGCGTGCATTGGCGGTCGCGTTCCACCTCCTACGCCCGCCGAGGCGGTTGCGCCACGGCCGGAAAGGGAGCAACTCAGGCTGCCGCGGGCAGTCACAGAATACTACTGGATGGAGGCAGCAGCGAAGGTAATAGACCGAACCGCTCAGCTGCAGGCCCATTCCGCGGATTGGGCCGATGTTGTCAAAGACGTACTCCTGGAGTATTTCGACTCCGATTCGTCGGGGACGCTCGATCAAACCAGGGAAGTAAATGCGGTCCCGTGTAGAGTATGGAAGGCCGTGACGTCCTCGCACCTGGACTTCGTGGATGATCTCGGTTTCAGCGGCGATACTGAGTACCTGGGAAACAATATCGGGGTCGATGTGCGGCAGCGTGATTTCACTCGTTCGCGGATTGAGGCCTGTAACGCAACAGACGAGGAACTCGTCCCGATGCGTGTCCGTGTGGAAGCACGACCGATCGTTGTCGCGCCGGGCGCAGTGAGGCGACCGCCGAGGTACTCGCCGGAAGCCGCGCTCGCCGCAATCCGGCCGTTCCCAACGGACGAACGAATTCGTGCGGCCCGCACCATACTCCTCAGCCTCTACGACCTGGATGGCTCCGGCTACGTCGACACGGCGATCGAGTTGGATGCGGTGCCGTGTGAGTTTTGGACATCTCTCGAGGTTGCGCTACCGGGTTTTGACGAGGAATATGGGTTCGTAAGCGACACCGGTGGAGCAGAGGTGCATTTCCAGGGCAGCATAATCTTCAATATTTCGGAGCGTCTCAAAGCACCGGTCGGCCGGAGGGTTACGGCATGCCTCAGCGGATTGCCCCCCCCGCCCACTAGAGCGGAAGATCTCGTGGCGTCGATCGAGATAATCCACGTTGCGAATTCGCTTCATGAATTCATGGGTACCCAGACGGCTGCCGGAATCGCGCGAACTACCGCCATGGCGGAGCCGGGCTCGGCAACCTGGGCAACACTGGTAAGGGTGGCGCTTGTTGAAGCATACGACCTTGATCAGTCAGACATGCTTGACAATCCTGAAGAGGTTGATGAGGTGCCTTGCGTCGTGTGGAACACCATTCGAGCCACATTCGGAGCAGACATTCTGGCCGGTCTTGGGTTCGACGGCAACAGCCGGTATCTCGGCAACCTGATTGGTGTCGATGTCGGGCAGCGGGAACGCGTCGCTCAAAAGCTCCGAGCCTGCGGCCAGTAGCAGGGGGATTCAGGGAATCCGACAAGAATGACTCTCCCATGGTGGAAGGATCGTACACCCCACTTGCGTTCGTGAAGGAAGCTTCATGCCGGCCTGTCAGGCTATTTCATCAGGAGTTCTGGTATCCCCAAACGGATCTAGGTAATTTTTGTAAGGTCGGGTGTGCGGGGTGGTGAAGCCGGACACTTACTCCGAGGACTAATGCAGCCCAGGAACAAATTTCTTATAGGTGCCGTGGCGATGACGGTCAGCGTTGGCTTCTTGATGGCGTCAGGCGTCAAGGAGACCGGTGTGTACTTCGTAACACCGATCGAGCTGTCCGAAAAGATCGCAGCGGATTCATCCTTGCACGAGGTGGGGATTCGAATGGGGGCCCGCGTCGTGGCAGGCTCCATACGTCGTGATGTGGCAGCACAGACGGTGTCTTTCGACATTACCGATGGCAGCCATACATACCCAGTTGTGTATCGAGGGCTTCCACCCGACACGTTCGATGACGACGCAGACGTAGTGGTGGAGGGGCGCCTGGCGCGGGATGGTGTATTCCACGCCACAACCTTGCTCGCCAAGTGTGGCTCCCGGTACGAGGCCCAGCCGACGGCTTGAGTAAGTGACCGTCCTAGGAGAGCTGTCTCTCTGGCTCGCGCTGCTTCTTGCGGCGTGGGGCACAGTCGTCGGGGCGCTCGGCGGGCGTTTAGGCAATCCCGACTTGGTTGCCAGTGCACGACGTACACCCTACGCACTTCTGGTGGTTGTTTCCGTCGCTTCCGTGTGCCTGCTCACCGCGCTGCTGCGTCACGACTTCAATGTTCAGTACGTCTACTCCTACAGCAGCCGCAACCTCCCGACGCCCTACCTGATATCGGCGTTCTACGGAGGTCAGGCTGGTAGTCTCCTGTTCTGGGCGCTGGTGCTCTGTGGGTTCGCTGCCGCGGCGCAGTGGCTGACGCCCCGCCGCTACGCCTATCTGATGCCGTGGGTGGCGGCGATTACATCGGCGGTGACTTTGTTCTTCGTGATGGTGTCGCTGTTCGCGGCAAATCCATTCGAGCGGCTGGCGTTCACTCCACCGGACGGCTCGGGGCTCAACCCGCAACTTCAGAATCCGGGCATGGTGTTTCATCCGCCGTTGCTCTTCCTAGGCTACGTGGGCATTACGATTCCGTTTGCCTTTGCGGTTGCAGCGTTGATTACAAAACGACTGGACACCGGTTGGTTGCACGCGATTCGCAAATGGACGATCGTCTCATGGGTATTCCTATCCGCCGGCATCACGTTGGGAATGTGGTGGGCCTATGTAGAACTCGGCTGGGGCGGTTATTGGGCGTGGGATCCGGTCGAGAATGCTTCGCTGATGCCGTGGCTTGCGATGACGGCGTTCCTGCATTCGGTAATGATCCAGGAAAAGAGAGGCATGCTCAAGAAGTGGAACATGATGCTCATCATGTTGAGCTTCTTGCTCTGCATCTTCGGAACTTTCATCACCCGGAGTGGAATTGTCTCCAGTGTACACTCGTTCGCCGAATCGTCGGTCGGCACGTACTTCCTTGTGTTCCTGGTGGCCGCGACCACGGCACTAGCGGGGCTGCTCTGGAGCAGGTTCCCACTGCTGAAGGCGGATGCCCGATTGGAGAGTATGGTTTCACGAGAGGCAACCTTCCTCTTCAACAACCTGCTTTTGGTGGGCATGGCGTTCTCGGTGCTTTGGGGAACAATGTTTCCGGTCGTTTCCGAACTCGTAAAGGGCTCACGAGTCACGGTTGGCCCTCCGTTCTTCAACCAGGTAAACGTGCCCATCGGACTTGCGTTGCTTGCTTTGACGGGAATAGGGCCGCTCATCGCGTGGCGTAAGGCGTCCCCCAGCAACTTGAAGCGGCAGTTTTTTGCACCAGTTTTTGCGGGATTCCTTACTGCGCTAGCGGCCGCGGCAGTTGGAATGAGACATTTCTACGTGCTGCTCACTGTCTCGTTCTCTGCCTTCGTGCTCGCGACCATCGTGCAGGAGTTCTGGAAGGGCGCGGGAGCGAGACACCGTCTTCATGGAGAAAACTACGCAGTGGCGCTGGCTCGCCTCGTCGGACGGAATCGACGCCGTTATGGTGGGTACATAGTCCACCTGGCCATCGTGATCTACTTTGTGGCGTTCGTTGGGGAGGTGTACAAGACCGATGTCGAGGCCTCACTGAAACCAGGAGAAACTGCTACTCTCCGCTCACCCTTCGGTCATGAATACACATTCACGCATGTGGGTGTTTCGCAATACGACCAGATGAACCGGTTCGTTTCTGCTGCCAGTCTCGAGGTCTTCAAGGGAGATCGGCGCCTGGGGATCATGACCAGCGAGAAGCGGCAGTATTGGGACTCCATGGGACAGCCCCTATTCCAGCCGTCCACCGAGCCGGCAATACTCAGTGGACTGCTCGAAGATCTCTATATCGTCTATGCCGGATCGGTGGAAGGTACCGAAGAGGCGGTCTACAGCTTCAAGGTCAACCCGATGGTGTGGTGGCTGTGGTTCGGGGGTGTGTTGCTTGTAGTCGGTGGTATTGTCACTTTGTGGCCCGGCGGTGCGCCGAGTAAAGCGTCCGTGCGCAAGGCGCTGGAAGGCTACCAGACAAGAATCGTAGACAGGGAGGTTGAAGTTGCAGCCGTTGCGGAATGAGAGGAAGATCTCGCGGCGCGATGTGCTGAAAGCGGCCGGGATCACGGTGCTGCCCGTGCCGTTTCAGCAGGATTCAGGGCAGGAGCGGAGCACGGCCGCCGGAGGATTGCAGGACCCACGAATGGCCGGCCGGCCGCGCGAGCGCATCACCGACTACGAAAATGACCCCTTCATAATTGAGATCGAATCGCGGCTGTCGTGTCCGTGTCCCTGTACTCTCGACGTGTATACGTGCCGCACCACCAAATTTGACTGTGGCACTTGGCCGGTGATGCATCGGGCCGTAATCGAACTCGTAAAACAGGACAAGACAGCGGAGGAGATCATCGAGGCCTTTGTTGCGCAATACGGCGAGACAATTTTGATGGCCCCGCCGAAGGGCGGCTTCAACCTCGTTGGCTATGTGCTTCCTGGCTTGGGCATATTTGCCGTTGGGACGGCGATGCTCTGGATGCTCGTGGGCCGCTCGCGATCCGGTCGGGAGGCCGTCCCGCTCGGGGCTGAGTCAACTGGCACTGGCTCGCCGATTTCGGATGAGGACGCTGCGCTCTTGGAGAAGGAGCTGGAAGACTTGGAGCTGTAGCTGATGATGGAGCTTCTTGCCGGACTCGTCGTCGCCTGTGCAGTGATGGCTTTGGTGCTGGAGCCCCTCGTCCGAGGGCGCCCCTGGGTTATCGCGGACGGAACAGTCGACGAAGAACTCGATTTTGCCGACATCGAAGAGTCGGATTCTCCGAAAGTCCAGGCCCTACTAGCAATCAAGGAGATCGAGTTTGACCGGGAAACCGGCAAGCTGTCCGATGAGGACTACAGTGCCTTGAAAGCAACCTACCAGCGAGCCGCGCTAGCGGCGATCAAGATCGAGGAAGGGCAGGATGATGGAAAAAAGGCTCGGGCTCAGGGCACAGTATGCCCGAGCTGCGGCCCGCGGCCGGAGTCATCGGCCGTGTTCTGTTCAGATTGCGGGAAAACGCTGGTCGGAGCGGGCTCGTCCCCGCGGTGCACCGGGTGTGGGGAGGCGATCCCAGCCGGGGCCAAGTTCTGCGGTGAGTGCGGTACTGCAGTAGACCGGTTCTGAGAGTCTCCTTCTGGAATCTGGTTGGCTGGTACCACTTCCGCAGTCAGAGTTCATGCGGTTGATGCTGGTTTTGGCTGAGTCTTGGGGTGGGACAATGTATGTACTTTCAGGCCTCAAAGTCCGAGTTTCCTGCAGATGTATCTCCTGAGTGGACATTCGCATTCAAAGCCGCCTTCATCGGGCTTGGCGAATACGCACTTCTCGGGATTCTCCTCAAGGCACCGGATCTCACATTCTGAATCGCCTGTTTTGGCCTTGCAGATGTATCGAAAACCCGAGGCGGCGCATTTGAAGCCAGTAGGGCAGTCAATTTCCCCGAGGAGTTCCTTTATCCTTGCCCGATCTTCTTCTCTCATCATATCCCGAAGTCTCTGGCCCCAAGAAGTCCACTCCGATTCGATCATTCATTGCACTGTGCGACGGCGCTGAGGTTGGTCGAGATGGGGCGCTTACCCAAAATCAACCCTAACTTCTAATCTGGTTGGACGCGGCGGGATTGTGAAGTAGGTGGCGGCGCTTTTGGATTATCGCGGGATTCCTTGTCGACTGTCTGAATGCGGCCGAATGCGTGAGATGTCAAGCCCGACGAGTGCCGCAATTGCCGGAGCGACATCGCGACGGCGCAGGTTGTACGCCTGAGATCCGTCGGTGACCCGAGAGTCAGGCCTCGGACGTGGCTTGTTCGAGGCAGAACCCCACGCCACGCACGGTCCGAATCATGTTGCCGCATCCGGCGTCGCGGAGTTTGCGGCGCAGGTTGCCGACGTGGACGTCCACAACATTGCTCTCCGGGTCGAAACTCATGTCCCACACCTTCTCGAGCAGCTCGGTGCGGCGTACCACCACCTCGGCGTGAAGCATGAAATGTTCGAGCAGCTGGAATTCACGCGGTGTCAAATCCAAAATCTTTCCGCCAGCTCTCAAATGATGTTTCAAGCGGTCCAACTCCAGGGGACCGTAGGCCAATCGGTCGAGCCCTGCGGGTCCGCCGCGCCGGGTCAGGGCACGCAGTCGGGCGAGGAGTTCGTCGAACCTGAACGGCTTGGCAAGGTAATCATCCGCCCCAGCGTCGAGGCCACGCACAACATCTTCCGTTGCGTCGCGCGCCGTGAGCATTAGGATCGGAGTGGTTCGGCCCTCGCGGCGCATTTCGGCGGCCACCTGCAAGCCGTTTTTCTTGGGCATCATCACGTCGAGTACGATGGCGTCATAGTCAGTGAGGTGCACGAGCGAGGATGCCTCGTTGCCGTCACTCGCGACGTCTACCGCAAATCCCTCTTCGCGAAGGCCCATCTGGATGAATCCTGCGACCTTGCGGTCGTCTTCGACTACTAAGAGGCGCATGACCCTAACTCTATCAAAGTTTCAGTTAACGCTACAGAAATCATGTGTGAAGCGTTCTTCATTGATGCTTTCCGTAACGGGGCAAGTCGAGGATGAAGCGAGCCCCGTGCCCTGGTTTGCTTTCCACTCGGAGGTTCCCCCCCAGCAGCCGGGCGAGCCGCCGCGAAACATCCAATCCCAAACCCGAACCCCGCTCGAGTTTCTCCCAGTCGAGTTCGAAGGCCTTGAATATCTCCTCGTGCAGCTTTTTGGGAATACCCTCACCACGATCCACCACATCAAAACGCATGTTCTCGTCGTCCGCACAGACCTCCACACTGATGATCTCTGCTGCCGGGCTATGCCGCACGGCATTCTGGAGCAGATTCGTGAGAATTTGCCGAACGCGAACAGGGTCTGTTTTGCACGGCAGTTTGTGGCCAGCGCCGTTCACGTTCACCCGAATGTCCTTTTGTGCTGCAGAGGGCTCGACTGACCGGATTGCTTCGTATGCGACCGCGGCTGCATCCGCGTCCTGAATGAGCGGAAGCAGTTTGCCCGCGTCCATGCGGCTGAGTTGCAGCATATCCTCCAGCAGGACTAGTGTACGCTCGGCTGACTCATAGACTTCGATCGCTGGCCTAGGTGGGTCGTCACCGCTCTTACGCAACCAGAGTTCGGCCCAACCGTACACGGCAGTGAGAGCGTTCCGCAACTCATGATTGATCATCGCGTAGAACCGCTCTCGTGTATCCTTCAGCTGGTGGATCTCATCCAGTAGGAGCCTTGTTCGCTCCAGTAGGCGAGCATTTTCTATCGCGCTGGCTCCGTGCCTCGCAAACATCATTGCCACAGCCTCGTCATCCTTGCTGAACTCGGTTGCTCCCTTCCTGTCCGTGAGGTACAGGCCGCCGACGAGTTTGCTTTTGTCCTGAACGGGCACTCCTAGAAACGACTTCATTATGGGGTGATGTTCTGGGAAGCCGTGCGCTTTAGGGTGTTGTGAGATCTCTTTGACCCGGATAGGTCGGGGGTTGGTGAAAAGCAGGCCCAGCAGGCCCTTGCCGACCGGCTGAGCGCGAATCATGCTCGCCACCTCGGGTGGGATACCGCTGGTCACGAACGCCTCCCATTCCGACGCGTTCTCCGACATCACCGCGAGCACAGCATATGTCGCGGATGTCACTTCGCGAGCTGAGTCAACGGTGTTTTGCAGAATCTCGCTCAGGTCACCCTCGGCGGAGATTAGCAGTGCTGCTTGACTGAGCATCTTCATCGAGGCCAGGTCGTTTGGTGCTGGAGGCGAATCGTGGCGCGACATTGGTGGCAACTTACATGCCCCCGGCTGGTAGTGCCAGACTCAACGGCATAGCACTCAACATCTTCCCGCCGGTCGTGGGAGAGTGAAAGACCCTTGTCCGGCGATGAATCTCGAGGAATGTGCCGACCCCTGATTGAATCCGGCCCGGACCGAGTGCCCGAACGGCCCATACTGAGCCGAACGCCTCACCCTACGGCCGGACGGGTCGGCGCCCCCAAAGTCGATCATGGGCTGGACGCCCCCAGCTCAGTGCCCCATACTTCACAAAGGCAAAAGGAAATTCCTACTGGGATTTCACGCCGTGGTAGTCCTCGACTCGTCCCCCGGCACCGGCGGCTTGGCGACGGCGATTGGTGAATGTGGCCCAGGCGTCAGTTATGTGATCAGAGTGTCGTTGCGGGACGGGGCGGACCCACAGGGATCGACACCCAATAAACTCAGTGACGAAAGAGCATTATGAAACAAGTCATCACCCTTGTGATGAGGCTTGCCGTACCGATGTTGGCTGTGGCGAGTCTGCCGCTTCTCGTCTCAGGCTGCGGACGCCGCGTTCCGCCTCCGCCCGAGCAAATTCTCGCCGACATCCAATACCTCGCTGACGATGCCCGGGAGGGACGCGGCCTGGGTACGGCCGGCCTGGACGCCGCCGCAGAGTATATCGCCAGCCGGTTTCGCCAAGTGGGCCTGCAACCTGCCGGTCCCGATGGATACTTCCAGCCGTTCCGAGTCGATTCGACGGCACCGGCACTTGCGCACTCAGACATCGGCGCAGTGGCGGCGAGAAATGTAGTAGGTGTCCTGCCCGGCAGTGGAGATCTCCGCGATCAAGCAGTCGTTGTTGGCGCACATTACGATCACTTGGGACTCGGCGGGTCGTCGAGCTTGGAGCCAGACAGCGTTGGTGTAATCCACAACGGCGCCGACGATAATGCCTCGGGAGTTGCTGCCTTGATTGAGGTTGCCCGACTGCTTGCCGCGGAAACATCGTCAGACCGGCGAGCCATAGTGTTTGTAGCGTTCACGGGAGAAGAGGCCGGGCTCCTCGGCTCCGATTATTACGTGAAGAATCCTGTGCACTCGACTGACTCTACTTATGCCATGATTAACTTCGATATGGTGGGGCGCCTCGAGGACAACACGCTCATCGCGATCGGGACGGGATCTGCAACTGAGCTCCCGACGCTGCTGGATTCCCTGAACGCCGAAGCACAGTTCGATCTGGCCACACAGGACGACCCATGGGGCCGAAGCGATCACTCGTCATTCTACGGCGCGTCGATGCCCGTCGTACATTTCTTTACCGATAACCATGCCGACTACCACCGACCCAGCGACGACTGGGACAAGATCGATTCGACTGGTGTTGTTCGGATCTCGGAATACACCGCGGATTTGACATGGGTCTTTGCGACGAGGGTCGATCGACTCACCTTCGTCGACGTGCCTCAGCCAGCACCGATGGGAGGCACGGACAATGGCGCATGGTTGGGATCAATCCCGGACATGAGCGGCTCGCCTGGAGGTGTGCGCTTCAGCGGAGTGCGGGCCGGTAGTCCGGCGGATTCCGCCGGCCTCATGGCCGGGGACGTTCTGGTGCAGCTCGGTGACCAGGAAGTAGCCGACCTCTACGACATGACGGCAGCCCTGCGCGCTCATTCTCCCGGTGATCGGGTTACGATTGTGGTTCTGCGAGAAGGCGAGCGAGTTGAGGCGATGGTCACCCTCGGCCGACGCGGCGGTTGACCGACGCAGAGTCGGGAGGATTTTTGTGAACACGAAAACTCGAGTGAAGCTGCTCGCGATCGTTGGAAGTGTCTTCGCACTAGTGATGGCCATTATTGCCGGAAAGGCGTTGACCGAAGACGTGAGACCTATACGTCCCGGAAGCAGCGCACCAGATTTCCGAGCAGTGAACGTGGCTACAGGCGACACCGTGTCGCTGAGAGACTACGCGGGTGAAATCATCCTGCTGAATCTATGGGCCACCTGGTGCGCGCCGTGCGAAGTGGAGATGCCGTCGATGCAGCGTTTGCACGAAGAACTCGGCCCCAGTGGCTTGAAGATTGTCGCAGTTAGTATAGACGCGGAAGAATCTAATTTCGTGGCGCGGTGGGTGGAGGAAAGAGGGCTCAGCTTCGACGTGCTCCATGATCAACGCGGTATCATCGCTGCCGATTATCATTCTACTGGACAACCCGAGAGCTTCGTAATCGACAGGGATGGTGTAATCGTCAGGAAGATCTGGGGTCCCGAAGAATGGGACGACCCAGTTGAATCAGCCGTGTTCAGACGCCTGCTTGGACTCCCCCTGCCTGAAGGCGAGGGATGACAGGTGGTGTTTGAGGGTTTTCCGGATAACGTCCTTGGCTGAGCCAGTTCTGTCAGCACGAGGCGTATCGAGGCGCTTCGGATACCGTCATGTGATCAAGGACGTGTCGCTCGATGTCCGTGGCGGTGAGGTACTGCTGCTGATTGGGCACAACGGGGCTGGTAAGACGACGCTGATCAGATTGCTTGCGGCGTTGCTGCGGCCCTCGGCAGGCACGATCACGCGTTCAGGTACGCTGGGTGTGGTCGCACACCACTCTATGCTCTACGACTCGCTCACTGCCAGAGAGAACCTCCGGTTCTTCGCACGACTCCACGGGCGGAATGACGGCGAACGGATTGAGCAAATGCTCGAGGAAATCGGCTTGGCGGAACACGCGGACCGCCAGGTGGCCACATACAGTCGTGGCATGGTGCAACGCCTTACACTCGCCAGAGCACTGCTGCCCGAACCCGACCTGCTCTTGCTCGACGAACCTTTGACGGGACTAGACGACACGGCCTCCGGCATCGTTCGCAGGATTCTTACCGATCTGCGTGCCAGGAATCGCGCCGTCGTGCTGGCCACGCATCAACTCGCCGATGTTGTCGATCTAGCCTCCGATGTCGGCTTTCTGGTGGCCGGCCAGTTGAAGGCAGTTGAACCGATTGACGGCCGCGATGCCGCAGCGGTGATATCCCGCTACCGAGAGCTGAATCACAATGGCTAGCTCTCTTTGGGGTACCGCCCTCGCGATTGCGGTAAAAGACCTCAAGATCGAATGGCGCACAAAGACCGCGTTTGCCTCATCGATGGTGTTCGCAGTGCTTGTCCTGGCAATCATCTACTTCTCTCGAGACTCGACGGTGGTGACCGAACTCGACATCGCACCTGCGGCTCTTTGGGTGACGTTTACGTTCGCTGCCATGCTGGGTTTGAACAGGGCATTTTTACTGGAACAAGAGAACCGCGCACTCGATGGGATACTGCTTGCCCCGGTTCCGCGTACCGGTATTTTCCTCGGAAAGTTGTTGGGCAATCTCGCGTTCGTGGTCGTGGTGGAGCTGATTTCACTTCCGCTTTTCGCTT
>JBDGYW010000137.1:0-22236 GCA_039588935.1 Gemmatimonadota bacterium
CTTGCGGGACCATCTTATCCGTCACAACGAAGTAGACGAGGTCGCCACTTTGGATTTCTGTGACACCAGTAGGTACGATAGTCGTACCGGCCCTCGTGAGTGCCACAGTCAGCATCGAATTCCCCCCGAACTCGGAACCGATCTCGGCGAGGGTGCGACCCGCCACAGGCGCGGCTTCGGTAATTCGGAGCCCAACCAGTTGCACTGCGCCTCGAGCAAACGTTGCAACGTCAGCGGCAGCCGTGGCCTGCAACAGCCTGACTGTCTCCAATGCAAGTTCCCTTTCGGGGTTGATCATCACATCCACACCGAAAACCTCTGGATTCAAATGTGCACCGTCCGAGTAAAAGTCCGGATTGGAGACACGTGCCACTCTCATGAGGTCCTTCACCCCCCGCACACTCATGCAGGAGACGAGGTTGGCCTCGTCCACGTTGGTCACGGCTGTCAGCAATCCGGCCTTCCGAATTCCCGCCTTTTCCAGAACGGAGTTACTGGCACCACTGCCCTCGACAACCGCCACGTCGAGGTGGCTCTGTACATAATCGAGTCGCTCCGGCCGAACATCGACCACAACGACGTCTTGTCCCTCTCTAGATAGACGTTCTGCGACGTGGAAGCCAACTTCACCAGCACCAGCCACTATCACACGCATGGAGCCCTCCTTATTCGCCGAGTACCTCGGCGACCACGTCAGCAGCGTGTTCGACATCTTCCGCGGACACATCCAAGTGGGTTACCGCCCGCAACCTTGTCGGCCCGAACGGCACCAGCAGAACACCGGCTTCCGCTAGCTGTTTGAGAGCCGCCTCCGCCGTCATTCCCGGTTCAGTCAGATCCAAGAGGACTATGTTTGTATCCGGCATGGTGGGCTCGACTTTGGGATGGCCTTCTAGGCGTTGTGCAAATAGCTTGGCGTTGGCGTGATCGGCATTGAGGCCTGCAAGGTTGTGCTCCAACGCATACAGCCCGGCAGCCGCAAGGACGCCGGATTGGCGCATTGCCCCGCCAAAACGCCTCCGTACCATCTGTGCCCTTTCCATTAATGCCGCGTCGCCGGCCAGGCAGCTTCCTACCGGGCACCCCAGGCCTTTGGACAGGCAAACCGACACCGATGTGGCCCCCTTGGCGACGCGCGCGGGAGGCTCCCCGAGTGCGGCGGCCGCATTCCAGAGGCGTGCACCATCCAGATGTACCGGCAGTCCGACCTTGGCTGCGAACTCAACCAGTTCATCCCAGACAGCCAACGGCATGACCTTCCCGCCGGCTCGGTTGTGGGTGTTCTCAACAGCTATCGCGCTCACCTCTGGCTCATGCTCTCCTTGACGAAGCATTGGGGCGATCAAGTAGGCACAAAGAAGCCCGTCTGGCGTCGTTACAGGCCTGATCTGCACTCCCGCAAGCCCGGCGACACCGGCCTTTTCATAGTGAACCAGATGTGCCTCGGCTTCGAGGATCAACTCGGTGCCACGCTGTGTATGGAGCCAGACGGCAGTCTGATTCGTCTGCGTGCCAGATGGGAAGAACAATGCCGATTCTTTTCCACCGAGCGTGGCCACCGCCTCTTCGAGGCAACGAGTGGTCGGATCGCCCTCGAGGATATCATCGCCGACAACCGCGTCAGCCATTGCCCGGCGCATCTCCGGCGAGGGTTGCGTCACTGTGTCGCTGCGAAGGTCAATTGCGTTGTTTCTTTTCATCGATTTTCATGCCTCTTCACTGGCACGTGAGATCAGGTGAGGATCGCCCGCTGCTCCGATTGGCGCCGACCGAGGTCGTAGATCTCTGCGACCTCGGCGCCGATGAGGAACACACACGCGGTGAAATACATCCAAACCACAAGAAGCAGCAGTGCGATCGCATTGTTGTTTGAAATCAGCCGGTCAAGCGTCGCGAATTCGATGAGGTAGACTACATACATTCGTTTCGTTACCTCGAAGCCAAGCGCCGCCACTGCGGCTGCGACGACGGCGGTGCCCCACCGAACGCGTCGGGTCGGAGAGACTTTGTAAATGAGAAAGAACAGCAATAAGCCCAAGCCGAACGTAGAGATGCTCGACACAAACCTACCCAACCATGGAAGGTCAATCACGCGCACCGTCAGCGCCGTGTTCGATACGACAAGCAGCAAAGCGGCAAGTACGAGACCAAAATCGATGCCCACGCCCTTCCACCACGATCGACTCTCGTGCGTATCAAACACCTCGTTCAGTGCCGTGCGCGCACCCGAGAAGAACCGTGTCGAAAACCACAGGAACAGAGGAAAACCGAAGACTGATAGGCGCCCGCGGCTTTCTCTCACGCTGGCCAGAAACCGCTCCACCTGACGAAATGGATCTGTCTCACCCGACCCGGCAGATGGAATCAGCTCTCTGAAGAGTCGTGTCACCTCCTCATCGCCGACATGGACGAAATAGCCGAGCGCCGCAAGCGCCAAAAGTACAAAGGGTAGGCCAGCTAACAACGCCTGAAAGGTGAGCGCGCTGGCAAGGAAGAAAATGTTGTCGTCATATGCGACGGTAACAACACGACGCACGAAACCAATTGGTGACGCACCCCAATTCTGGCTTTCGGCGACCTTCAGTTTGGTGGGCGTGTTAGGCTGTCCTACTCGGTCCCGTCTTCGACCGACTTGGTTTCGTCCTCGTCCTCTACCTCTTTCAATTCCGATTCCTCTGAGTCCACGTCATCGCCATCTTCCTGCGATGACCCACCTTTGCGAGCGGCCCGTGCCTCGGAAAGGCGCCGCTCCAACTCCTCACGGGCCGAGTGCACTGTCGCCTTGCCCGCCTCAACAGCATCGTGGGTGCCAGTGCGGATGTCCGACAGGCCACTGCGCGCCGACTCAAATCCTTCCTCAACTCGAGCCTTTGCCATCTCATATCCGTCTTCGAGGCGGCCATGCAGATCCTCCGCAGTGCCCTGCGCTCTCGCCCGCAACCGACGCCCCTTGGACCGCAAAACTTCTCTGGTCTCTTCACCAGTGCGCGGTGCCATCAGAAGCGCGATTCCAGCTCCACACAGCGCGCCCCAAAAAAACGACGCGAGGCCGCTAGAACGTTCTACAATTACGACTGGACGGTTGTCTTCGTTTGACATGAATTCTCCTTGCCGGCACCTCGCATCTCACAGGCACGAGCAAACGCCGGTGTGGCAATTCCTAACCTTAACTACTACTAGAAAGTTACCCGTAGACCAAGAAGCCGTCAAAAGACGATGTCGAGCCCATCGTATGCGGGTTCTATGCCGGGAGGAAGGCGTTCCAGGAATTCCGCATGAGTGTGTCTGTGGGTGAGGTGAGTGAGAAAGGTGCGTTCAGCTCCGATACGCATCGCGAACTCAACAGCTTCATCGATCGAGAAATGAGTCGGATGAGAACGATCTAGCAGCGCACTCACCACGAGCACATTCAGATCACGGAGGTGCTGGCTTGTTTCTTCCGGTACAGTCTTCACATCAGTGAGGTACGCGAACTCTCCAAACCGATACCCGAGTATCTTGCGTCTGCCATGGTCTAGTTCGAGCGGCAACACTTCTAGATCGCCAACAGTTATCGGTTCACCCGGAAATGCAGGGGTCGCGACGAGTTCCGGTTTCGAGGTGCCGCGAGGGGGCACAACGCATTGGTCGAAAATGTAGTTGAACCGCTCTGAGATCTCCCGAAGCGTCTCTGAATAGCCGTATACGGGCAATGCACCTCGCCGGATCGATATGGCTCGAAGGTCATCGATGCCGTGAACGTGATCGGCGTGACCGTGTGTGAAAAAGACAGCGTCGATTGATTTGATCTTCTTGCTCAGAAGCTGGAGCCGCAGCTCAGGCGGAGTATCGATGAGGATGCGCGTCTGTCCAGCCTCAACGACGGCGGCTGCGCGAGTACGGGAGTCGCGCGGATCGGACGACGAGCAAACGCGACAATCACAACCTATCTGTGGCAAACCGAATGACGTACCGGACCCCAAAATGATGAAGCGCATGTCAGACTAGCGCACCTCCAGAGGGCAGCACTCAACGCCCTCGGATCTCACGTCGATGCAAGCAGAAGATCGGCCAGAGCTGGCAACGCCACCTCAGCTCGTTCCGGAACCCATACATCCACATCGTTCGTTATCGGTGTGCTTTCCGGATTCACGTCGATCACCGGGCAACCCCGTCTGAGTGCAATCGACGGAAGCTCAGCAGCCGGGTAAACCACGGCAGATGTACCGACCACGAGCAATGCGTCGCATTCGCCCACAGCCGCCCACGCTCGTTCCACCGGTTGTTTCGGAAGCATCTCACCAAACCAAACGACCCCAGGTCGAATCATGCTGCCGCAAACAGAACAACGGGGCGGGTCCACCTCTCCGTCATCTCCGGTTTTCAGACCCTCGAGACCTGTGGAATCAAATGGGTGCCCGTTGTCGAAGCAGCGGAAAGCCTCCAGCGAACCATGCAATTCGACAACGTCACGACTGCCTGACCTACTATGGAACCCGTCAACGTTCTGCGTAACAACAAGCAGGTCGTCGAATGCTCTCTCCATGCGAACGAGTGCTTGATACCCAGCGTGAGGTTCGGCTCGATGGACCAGGTTCCATCGCCACAGATACCAACCAAATACACGGTCCGGTCTGCGGCTGAAGGCCTGCGCGTTCGCCAGTTCGTGCGGGTCGAACCGAGACCATAGTCCGGTCATCGCGTCTCGAAAAGTGGGCACACCCGAATCTCGAGACATTCCCGCGCCTGTTGCGGCCACCAGTTTCTTCGCATCAGCCAGTATTGCGGCTGCTCTATTCAATTCGGCGCTCATTTCGTCTTTCCGTACCTCCGACCGACGTAGCCGTCCAAGACCTCGATGAACTCCTCACCTATCCGTTCACCCTTCAGAGTGGTGAGAAGCTCGCCATCTGCGTACACGGGCGCCTTGAGGTCCTCTGATATGCCGGGGAGCGAGATGCCGATGTCCGCATGCTTCGACTCGCCCGGGCCGTTTACGACGCAGCCCATTACAGCCACTCGCATCTCTTCGACACCCGGATATCGATCGTGCCATACGGGCATCTGTGCGCTCAAGTACGTTTGTACTTGGTCAGCAAGAGTCTGGAACTGAGAGCTGGTGGTTCTACCACAGCCAGGACATGCGGACACCTGCGGAGCGAAACTGCGGAGTCCTAGGGCTTGAAGGATCTCCTGAGCCACCTTCACTTCTTGCGTGCGTTCAGTTCGAACTGAAGGAGTGAGAGACACGCGGATAGTATCCCCGATTCCCTGATGCAAAAGCACCGACAGTCCGGCAGTGCTGAACACGATCCCTCTTGTTCCCAGGCCCGCTTCAGTGAGGCCGACGTGCAACGGATAGTCCGTTCGGTCGGCCAGCATTCCGTAAACCTCCACCAGATCTCCGACCTGAGACATCTTCGCGGACAGGATGATACGATCGTGAGGTTGCCCCAACTCCTCGGCCAACGCGGCTGACCGTACCGCACTCTCGACCATGGCGTTAAGCACTACGTCACGTGCACTGATCTGTGTGTCCAGCCGGGCATTCTCATCCATCAGTTCGGAAAGCAGTCGCTTGTCGAGTGAGCCCCAGTTAACGCCAATGCGGACGGGCCTTTCATTGTCCTTTGCCACCTTGATGATTGTGCTGAAGTTCTCGTCCCGGCGGCTGCCACCGACGTTTCCAGGATTGACCCGATATTTGGCCAACGCCCTTGCACAATCCGCGTGTTTCGCCAACAAGTGATGTCCGTTGAAGTGAAAATCTCCGATCAACGGGACAAACACACCTTGGTCCTCTAGTCTGTCACGTATCTGGGGCACAGCACTCGCCGCAGCAGAATCGTTCACCGTGATTCGCACTGCCTCACTTCCCGCCGCGGCCAAGTCGGCAATCTGCGCCGCTGTGGCCTGAACATCAGAAGTGGGGGTGTTCGTCATCGATTGCACCACGACCGGGTGTTCGGAGCCGATGGGAACAGAGGCTACGTGCGTGGTTACTGTGGGGCGCCGATCAGACGGAGTCATTGGTTTCAACATAGGGCAGGATGACGGTAGGGCACAGCGGCAGCGCCGGCATATGATGCATGGATCGCGTGGGGAAGCTCCAGCTCAACGAATGAAACATCTGCCCCTCAGCTACCGCTGCCGCCTCTGCTCACAGAATGGATTGAGTTGGGGAACAGCGGCGTCAGCAGGGATTGTCCCAGTCCACCTCAGACACCTCTTTGCACCTTGGGCAAGGAGCCCTACGGGTATCCGGGGCAAGCGCCAAGCGCGCCCGGCACAGAGGGCAAACACCATATATCGGACCGAGTCTGGCTGAGCTAGCTCGGAGCGCGGCGTGATCTTTCGGGTTCCGTCGGACAACACTCCACTTGGAGGGTTTCGCCTCGGTGAATTGCAGGTTGGATCGATTGACTGGTCTGTTTGACTTGTTTACGTCAAGCAACACGAGTGCAGACTCAGCGTCACCCACTACGGGATACCAAGCTCCGCGTCTCAGCCCGAAAGCCTCGTCATTCGAGACGCGCGCCCATCTCATGGTTCCCTCCTCAGCTAAGGGGCAATCGGCACACCCATTAACTATCGCTGATCAAGACAACGTAGACAACTCACCCACACTCACTGAAGCCACACACGTGGCACTTCGCACAGCCCTCGGCATACTCCAGTTGCGAGCCGCAATCGGGACAGGCACCCACGAGTTTCTTCGTGTTGTGCAACTCCAATTCCCACAACTCACCCTCAACGCCAGAGACCTTCTTTCGCCCCACAGAGACCACCGCATCGTTCGAGTCATCGGATTGCTCCAGCAGTTCCTGCTGGATTCCCTGCTTGTCCTGCATCCACTTTTCCATCGCAATACCGATGGCATCAGGCACAGACAGAACCTTGTTCGGGCCGAGGCCGGTCACGCGGTCAGATGAGATGCCGCGCAGTTGGCGGTGAACCTCATGCATAGGAATACCCGAACGAAGCGCCAGGGATATCAACCGTCCGACAGCCTCCACATCAGCCATAAGCGCGCCGCCGGCCTTGCCCAACGTCATGAACATCTCGAAGGGCTGGCCCTTGTCATCCTCAGTGATCGTGACGTACAAGGTTCCCAGCGGAGTTTCAACTCTCCTCGTCGAACCCTTCAACAGTTCGGGACGTGAGCGTTTGGCTCTACGTTGGAGGTTCTCGGCTTCGACCTCATGCAGTTGCTTTCTCGTGAGCCCGAGTTCGGTCTCCAACTCGGCCACGGCAGCGCGCAGCTCGGTTGTTTCGTTGGTGGGCCTCCGATCGCTTCCCGGTGCACCGTCCTGCCCCTCGGCCTTTGTCGCCGTGCTCCCGGTCGACAACACCTGCATGTCCCGACTGCCGTCTCGGTACACCGTAACGCCCTTGCATCCCAACCCGTGCGCACGATTGTAGATTTCGCGCACGTAGTCTTCGGTCGCCTCGTTGGGGAAATTGCACGTCTTGCTTATGGCGCTGTCAGTGTACTCCTGAAATGCGGCCTGCATCTCGATATGCCATTCTGGTGCAACATCGTGGGCGGTGACAAATACTTCCTGCCATTTCTCGGGAACCTCGTCAAAATGAATCTGACCGGCCGTAGCGATCTTCTCGATCAGATCGGCAGAGTACCAACCTTCCTCTCTTGCGATTTCCACGAAGTCTTCATTGACGTCGGTCATCAGCGTATCTGCCTGACGACGCTGAAACGCTACAGCGAAAAGCGGCTCGATTCCCGACGAGCAACCGGCCAGAATCGAGATGGTTCCGGTCGGGGCAACCGTTGTGAGATTGCAGTTGCGGAGCCTGCGCTGAGGCCGAATGCGTTCCCCATTTGCATCTCGCGCACAGGTCTCATCCGGGCCCCAAATGCTCTTCTTCCAATCCGGGAAGACACCTCGCTGATTTGCCAGACGTTCGCTCTCTACCTTCGCCTCTTCATCGACGAATGCCATGAGCTTCCGCGCCCACTCGATGCCTTCCTTTGAATTGTACGGAACGCCGAGTCTGATCAGAAAATCTGCCCAGCCCATTATGCCCAGTCCGACGCGACGAATTCTCTGAGCCAAAGCCGTGATCTTAGGAAGTGGATACTTGTTGACGTCGATGACGTTATCTAGAAAATGTGTGCACAGATGCACCGCACGACGAAGCCCATCCCAGTCGACCTCACCATGGTTCGCGAATGCCCCGACATTGATCGAACCAAGATTGCACACATCGTACGGAAGGAGTGGCTGCTCGCCACAGGGGTTGGTTGCCTCGTAGGAGCCTAGGTGCGGAACAGGATTGTACCTATTTGCTTGATCGATGAAGAAGACACCTGGTTCTCCTGTCTTCCAAGCACCATGTACGATCATGGCAAATACCTCTGGTGCGCTCAGCTGGCCTACGACCTCACCCGTCCGGGGGTGGATCAGGTCGTAGTCCTCACCCGCGGCCACCGCAGCC
The DNA here is from genome assembly GCA_039588935.1 of Gemmatimonadota bacterium. GTDB lineage: Bacteria > Gemmatimonadota > Gemmatimonadetes > Gemmatimonadales > GWC2-71-9 > JBDGYW01. Next base: position 8,437 of record JBDGYW010000137.1, read on the forward strand.
ATGAACGCGTCAGTAACACCGACGGAAATATTGAAATTCGTGACTTTGGAGGTGTCGTCTTTGCACCTGATGAACTCGAGGATGTCGGGGTGGTCTACCCTCAGGATTCCCATGTTCGCGCCGCGGCGGGTCCCTCCCTGCTTCACAACCTCGGTAGACGAATCGTAAAGCGACATGAACGACACTGGTCCCGATGCGACACCCATCGTCGACCTGACAACATCGTTCTTGGGTCGAAGCCTCGAGAAACCGAATCCGGTTCCTCCACCAGATTGATGCACGAGCGCCATGTTGCGGAGCGTGTCATAGATGCCTGACTCGCCATTTGAGAGCGCATCCTCTACAGGCAACACGAAACATGCTGACAGCTGACCTAGCGGACGACCGGCATTCATGAGAGTGGGGCTGTTGGGCATCCAAATACGCGTGGCCATCAACTCAACAAACGTCTCTGCGAGGGCTTCGACGGCTCCTTCGCTCGCCCCGTATCCTCCGGTGCTTCGGCCGGGTTTCCGTCGTCATCCTTGACGAGATAGCGGCGTTTGAGAACCGTGATCGCGTTGTCGGAAAATTGGAGACCCAAACTTCTGCCGAACTGACTGGAACTGACCATAACAGCTCCTGCTCCGCTCAGAGAGCGGCTCGTGGGTACTCGTCTATTGAGTGTTGGCGATACAGACGGATTAACTCGGTGGCATGCGTCACCGCGCGGGGGAACATATTAGCCTGTTCCAGCACCCGCGCAAGTGGATCCACGAGCAGCGACCCGGCGGCAAAAACGGAAATCAACATCACAAACCTGCTACCAACGATGCAGGGTGTCTCAACACCTCGCCGGACCTGTGACGGCGCGCCAATTCGAGGTAGTGACGCGCCGTCTCTCCAATTCGCACCCGGAGTTCCTCGTCGACTTTCCGCACCACCTTTGCAGGCACACCCATTACTAGCGACCCAGGCGGCACCGCGGTGTATTCCGTGAGCAGCGCTCCCGCACCGACCACGGAGCCAGCCCCCACCCTCACACCGTTGAGGAGAACGGCACCCATACCTATCAGGCAATCGTCCTCCACGTCGCAGCCATGCAGGATAGCGCGATGCCCGACGCCAACGCGGCTGCCCACTTTGCAGGGCAAGCCTTCATCAACATGAAGCACTGCAAGATCTTGGATGTTCGTCTGTTCACCGATCAGAATGGGTGCCATGTCACCCCGAACGACGGAGTGATACCAGACGCTCGAGTCTGGACCAATTGTCACGTCCCCCACGACGACTGCACCCGGGGCAATGAATGCGGTGGATTCTATCACTTGGAAGCTACTGTCTGGGGCGAAACTGTACGGTGACTCTGAGCCAAGCCTCCACGGGTCTCCCGTCCTTCAACGCAGGACTGTATTGCAGGCTGTCCTGGACGAAGCGGGTTGCCGCGATGATCAGCCTCGGTGCGGCATTCTGCCTTCGCTGACGAAGGGTCGTCACTGCTCTGCCATCGACTCCGACCTTGACCGTAAGACGTACCGGCGACAGTTCCCCAGTGTAGCCCAGGGGTGCGTAGGGGCGGGCAGCTCGGGTCGGCGATGGCGCAGAATCGTAGCACCGGTCACTTCTGAAATACTGGGCGCCCGGGTTGTCCGTAGCGCAATCAACCGCCGCTAGTACCGTCTGTGGCGGCGTCACTGGGCGAGTCGGACCGGTTGGCTCCCTTTGAGTCGGAGTTGGCTGTTCGGCCTGGACCATCGTCACAGGAGTGATAGTGGTCTGACCGCGGGCCACCTGAACTGTCTGTTCAAACTTCTCGTATCCAGTTCGCTCGATCTCGATCTTATAGGAGCCGGCGTCGAGTTCCAGCGAGTCACCGGAAACAGCTTCCCCGTTGATCAGCAGGCGGCCGCCCGCGGGCGTCCGGACAACGAGCGTCCCTTGATTTGATACCACGACTGGTGGACCTTCTTCCGTAGGCGCGGCTGTCTCCTGGGTTCCTGAGGAATCAGCCGTAGGTCCGGTGTCCACTGAATCGGACGCACCGGCATCGACGAGAAGCACGGAATCCGCACCCGCTAGCAACGCGGAATCCGGAGGAAGCTCCAACCCTTCTTGCAGGGATGTAGGTTCTGCCGAAGGTGTCTGGGAAAGGAACGGTAACGGCCAAGCAGCGTCCAGAAAATAGTACCAGTAGCCACCGGCCCCTCCACCACCCAACACCAGAAAAAGAAGCACTCCGATCAGTACCGCCTTCTTCTTCTTCGGAGTGATCTCGGCGGATGGAGACGTGCGCGGCATAGGAGTCGTCGGTGTAGTCGGCGACACCTGGTGGGGTTCAGTAGCGGAAGCTTCAACGGCCCGCGGTATGACAGTCGTCGGTATGTCAGAGAAGGTGGCCTCTGATGCCCGGGTAAGAACCGGTCCACCACTCTCAAGTTTTTCTACGAGCTCCTCAGCGGTCTGGTAACGGTCTTCCGGAGATTTGGCCATCATTCGCTCGACGATGTCATACAGAGCACATTGCTCTGCCGTATCCATCTCCGGCTCGGTCAGATCCTCCATGATGTGCTTGTAGCCGATGGAGAATGAATCCTCACCGTCGAACGGCACCACGCCGGCCAGGCATTGGTACGCAACGACTCCCAACGAATAGATGTCACTGCGGCCATCCAGCGTTTGCGCGCGCGCCTGTTCCGGACTCATGTAGTGCGGGACTCGTCGAACATGATATTGTCTGGCTTGATGTCGCGATGAACAATCTCGTTCTTGTGCGCGTACCCAAGCGCACTCGCGGTCTGAATCAGGATCTTGCGGATTTCGTTGGGAGGGAGCTTTCCGCGTTTGCGAAGCTTCTCGGAGAGCGCATCACCACGCAGGAACTTCATCACGAAAAAGATTACGCGAGCCTTCTGCCCTACTCGGTAGATCGGAATGATATTGGCGTGCTCCAGCTTGGCTGATGTACGCGCCTCGCGTTGAAAACGCTCAACAAACTCGGAGTCGAACGCGAGAGAAAATGGAAGAACCTTTACCGCCACATCTCGATCGAGTCCCTTTTCCCGGGCCTGGAACACGATCGCCATGCCACCACGACCGAGTTCATCGATGATCTCGTATTCATCTTTGAGCGCAGCGCGAACCTGGGCCACCTCTGTCTGCTCGGACGAATCTACGCCAGCTGCCAGTGGTGTCGTGTCCGCCAGGTCGAGTCCACAGGAAGGACAAAACTTCGCGGGATCTTGGTATTCAGTGCCGCATCGCGAACAGAACATGCGCGCTCTCCCCTATCCTTGGCAACTTAGGGGATGGCAACTGAGGGTGCAAGCTAATTCAGAAAGCTCGACCGAAGGCCACATAGTACCTTGCGGAACCCCTGATTGTGCCAAGCCAGTCCGAGAGCGCTACCGCCCCACCCAACCGTGCCCTCAGGGCAAACCCGGCTCCCACTCCCAGATCGAGAGCAACCTCTCCACCCACGTCCTTCATTGCTGTCACATCGACCGCACCCCCTTCGTTCCACCCATTACCCATTTCGCCAAACAAGTTCAGTGAGAGCCTATCCAAGAACAGCGGCAGCCTTGGCACGCCCTTCGCCACCAAAACAACCGGAATGCGTAGCTCTACGACTCCAACTACGGCCCTTGTGAATCCCCCTCGAGCGCCATATCCGCGCATCTGGAACCTGCGTCTTCCACTGCCCAACGCTGTTCCCGGGATCAGTTCGACAATGTCTCCGGACTCTCCACCAACGGAGAATGTCGTAAAGGCAGGTCCACCGGTCTTACCGGCGGTGACACTGGCGGCAACGACCCAATGTGCAAACCCGGGAAGTGGAAGCGCCAAGTATCCGGCGATCTTACCGCGCGCCTCGTACGACCAGTATCGTGAGCCGCCGACTTGCCACCTACGCAACAGCATCGCCTCGAGCGCGAACCCATCTTCAGGCGAGATCGAAAGGATCGGTCGTGATTGGTGTGCGGTGCTAGCGGAGATCGCACCTCCCGCAAAAGTCGGGTTGAGCGGAGTGAACGGCAGTGGTTCGGCTCCCTCGTTCACAACCACATCACGCTCAACGAAGCCACTGAGCCGAAGTCCGGCACCGGTTCGCCAACGACGCCATTGGTAGTTGACCCCCACCTCAGCCGCGCGCTCCCGAAAAGAAATTGGTACAAACACGCCGTTGACCAGCCTGGGGTCGTAGTCCCATGTCTGCCCCGCGGCGAGATCGACAGTCCACGACCGCCACCGTCTGTGAGCGAAATACATGACCGCTTCCATACGTCCATGCTCAGGGGCCACGGTCAAAAGAGAGCTGTAGCTCGTCCGTCCTATCGGGTCGGCGCCTATAGTCAGTGCTCCGAGAAAGAGCCCGGAACGACCTTCATCATGCCCGATGGGAATCCAAAAGTGAGGCCGGAGCGCCGGCCACGGGTCATACTTGGCCTCCCGTACTTGTACGGCTGACGCAACGATCGCCGACGCAGAGTCTGGGAGCGCGATCCGCTCAGTCAAAGACAACGGGCGGAGGGGCTGTTGGACCAGAGCGTATCCATCGCCAAATACCGTCGAGAAAAGCAATGTGTCGTGACCTAGCGCCGCCGGGGAGCGAGCGCCCGTCGGCTCTTCCGTCAGTTGTTCCGTTCGGCCGGTTGTGAGATCATGGACGTAGATCTGAGGCAAGCCGGCCCGCTCCGATGTGAACATCAGCGATGCGCCGTTGGTTGACCATGCAGGGTCGGCATCCAAAGCCGCATCATTCGTCACCATCCGGTATTCGTCGGGTCGGCCACTGGGCCACAGAACAATGTCCCAGCTCTGGTCAGCGTGGCGCGCGCCAGCCATCCAGGCACCGTCTGGCGACACCGTTATGCGACCCCAGTTTGCCGAGGGGGTTGGAGCGGGCAAATCTGTGATGGTTGTGTCCGGATATCGCAGGGCGCCGACCGTTCTCCCGCCCGGTTGGAGAGTAATCAATCCAACTCGCCCATCGCCCAAGGAGAACACATCCGTATGGCGGGCTCCAGTTGACACCCTCTCCCACAATCGACGCGGTTCCCACCGATAAAGGTCGCTTCGAATGTTGACGGGTGACGTATAATCCAACTGGGTCACATACAATGTGTCACCTACCCACGCGATACCTTCTGCTGTCGTTACCTGTAGAAACGCGATGTCCGCCCCAGTTCGTAGGTCACGCACGACAAGGTGCTCATTGCTCTTGCCGTCCCTTCGCCTGAAGCAGAGGCGTGCACCGTCTGGCGAAACCCGCGGTGCTGGCTCGGCTCGCAGGCCCCGTTCCAGAATGTGGTACTGATCAGACGGCGAAGGCGCAGGCTGCTCGAGTCTTTCCCATCCGTCTCCGACCGACTCCCCTCCGGCGCCCTTCAATGGACGGGACACGTTGAACACGATCAATTGCCGGGATGTGCGCTCGATGAACCGAGGCACCACGGAGTCCCCAAAGAGAGTTCGCTGACTTTCGAAGAAGCGGGAGCCCCACGCGTAGGGTCTCTGGCCTGCCGGCCAGATCGGGTTCACTCTCACGGCGTCACCAGCGCGCGGCCACGAACCGTCACGCGCGGCGGCACTCAACAACTGAGTGTGATGCCCACCGCGTATTCGGCCCGCAGCTGTGAACCGCGATTCATAGTAGGTGGCAATGCCCTCCGCTACCCAGCCCGGTTGGTATGTATTGGGGAACAGGCCCGGTGCCCGCCCGAAGATCTTCTGAAGGATTCTCCAAATGCCATCCGAGCGATCCAGATGAAAGATGTGAGTCAGCTCGTGCGTAATGACAAACCTGAGCCAATCATCGTAGACACCTACGGAGTTGGATGTGGCGGGTGGCGCCAAGTTGATGGTGAGCCGGTTCGATGGGAATACTGTTGCGAATGCGTTCGAGATGTCGGCGGCATCGTTCAAGACGAGGTCAATTCGTCCTCGGGGAGGCTCGAGTTCGGTGGACAGGGCCAAGTATGCACGCTCCGCCTCACGGCTGGCCCGCAGCGCGTGGTTCGCCAAGGAGACTTTCGCGTGAACCCGGAAATGCTCGGTATGCCAGGTCCGCCATGTCCCGCTTGGGTCGACCTGTCCTCGCACGGCACATGGCGGCGCCGCACAAAGCGCGAGTAACACTGCTGCAGATGCGACGGATCTCACGTTAATTGGCTTGGAGTGCCCACTCCCTCAAGAATACCGCGACTCCCTCTACTATCCCACGCGCGTAACGCCACTGGCCCTCGTCGCTCACGAGTATTGCTTCCTGATCGGGCAACATCATGAATAGACCTTCAGCAAGAGCCGCTGGCATCCATGTGGTCCTGACGAGCGCAAGGTTGCCGCGCCCGATACCCAGATCGCGAAATCCGAATTGTCTCACCAGAGCCCGATTCAACTCACGGGCAAGTCCCACACTTCGCGGATAGAAATAATACACGCTAGTCCCGTTATTGATGAATGGGTTTACGCCATCCGGAAGCGCATTCGCGTGAATCGACACCATCAGTTCTGCTCCCGCCGTTTCCGCAACGTCGATGCGTTCGTACAGACCCATAGGAGCGTCCGACTCGCGAACCAAGATTGCCTCAGCACCAAACTGCCCCAGCAGATCTTTCACCTTCCGTGCGATCCGCAGGGTGACAACCGATTCCGGTGTTCCAGTTGGCCCCGTCGCCCCACCGGGAGGATGACCTGCGTCAACCGCGATTTTGCGCCCTGCGAGTGGGCGTTGCAGGTCGAGTATGGGCGGTCGACGGATTTCGATCAGCAGATCATTGCCGCTCCACAGAGTGCGGTAACCCCAGACTCGGGTGGATAGCGTGACAGTGACAACCGTTTCATCCTCTTTGGGCTGAGTAAACGTGACCAGTTCGACGAACGGATCTGTACCACCGTATTGAATCCAGTCCATGTCCGCCGCAACTCCATAGAGCCTTACCTCGACGGAAGTATCATCTTCGTCCACATGAAAGGGAACGCGTGCAGGCAGCGGCACTCTGAGCACCACAGACTCTTCACCGGAAGTGAGCCGAGGAGACCGTGCTACGCCCCCTGGTGGTGGTGTCCCTGGAGGCAGCGGATACACACCTGAATCTTCGACCCATGCCGAACTCGTCTCCGACAGTTGCAGGCGTACCTGATCGTCCCACCGACCCGACACACGAGCCATAGTGCCGTTCGGGAAGAACCACTGATAGGTCCCCCACGGGGAAGGCCGACCTGCAAGGATGCCATCCGTCGCTCCGGTCCCATCCTGATCGTCATTGACGACGATCAACAGCGGGTGATGTGCGTCGACCATGCCCAGTCGTAGAGGCCATTTGGCTCTCGCGGTATCGGCTCCCATTACGACCTCCACCTCCAGCCAAGCCGAATCGGTCCGCTCGGGAAGAAAGTCGGGGGCCAAAACTATGTCCGGATCGGGGCCAAGCTTTCCTGTCCACCATGCGACATATCGGTCGGTGACGGCGGGTGCGGTCTGGCCATCTGTGACCTGTGTCGAGAAAGCAAGTTCACCCCATGAAAGTGCGGAGGGACTCGTGTCGGGCAAGAAACGAATGACGTCGCCGTCACGCGTGTGGGCCCTCACGTCAGCACCGGGTGTCGCACGTAAGGCCAAGCGAATGCCCTCCCCGGGTCGGATCCAGCGATCGCCTCTCGGAGAAAAAGACGTCGAATCAATCCAGACAGCGCTGTCGTAGCCTGGCTTGCCACCAGCGATTGGTGCGATCAGAACAACCCGTGCAGTGTCCGCTCCCGCTGTCGCAACGATGTCGAATCGTGCCACCGAGTCATCAGGCAGAGGAAGCCAGGCAATCCACCCACCCGAAGAGTAGACGGATACAGGCTCTCCGTTCACGAATAGGCCGGCGTCGGCTCTACCCACCGAGCCGAACACGAAGATCGAGTCCGTGCTTTGGATGCCGTAGTCTCCGCGGGTCCGGATGAAAACAGACTCGCCGGCTCTGGCTCCACCAGATCCGTCCACAGGTGGGTAGGCGATACGGACGGAAAGTGGCCCCACAAGGGCCGGAGGAGGCGCTGGCGGTCCAAACGGCCCTGTTGCTGACGGTCGGAAGGACGGTCCAAACTTGGCGCATCCTGACACCACGACGCAGATGGAGCAGATTACTAACATTGGCGAGAGACGTGGCATGGTGGCGGAACCTACATAAATTCAATGACGTACGTCAATTTGGTTTGGTTGACCGCCATTTTTCTTGACAGTAGATTGGCATTTCCGCCCTTCAACTATGATTGGAGCCATTCGTCACGTGCCAACCTGTACTCATTGCGGCCGTGAAAACGATGACGTGTCCCTATTCTGCGGCGACTGTGGAATGACACTAGACAAACCACAGGACTCGTCAGATCCTCTGAACATCAGCATCTCTGACAACTCGCAGCAGTCTGCTGTGAGCCCGCCCGCTTTGCCAGGACCGGGCGCATGTCCAGAATGTGGCGCTCAGCGGGTTGCCGGCCTACCGTTCTGTCCGTCCTGCGGAAGGCTTGTCACTGCGCAGGTGGAGGGAGTGCCGAGTTGTGAGAAGTGCGGCACACCGATTGTTGGTGGCGCTCAGTTCTGCGCCGCATGTGGGATGGGCGTCGGGGCGACGCCGGAAGGACAGCCACGCACGTCAGCGTACTCGACGAGGCAAGCCGCCGGCCTCGGGAAGATAGCAGTGTTGTCCGAAACTGGAGAGACGCTCGAACTACGTCCGCTTGCCGCAAGGGAGACCACGATAGGACGAGATGGCGCGGACATCGAGTTCAAGGACGATCCCTTCATGTCCCCCCTCCACGCGAAGATCTCAGCGGCTGACGGCAAGTACACACTGCGAGATCTCGGCAGTCGGAATGGCACCTGGATGTTCATTTCCGATCCGCATCGTCTGAGCGACGGAGATCTGATCTTGGTGGGCTCACAGGTACTTCTGTTCAGGCGCTTAGGGTATCCTGGACCGCAACCGCCTGAGAGCGATGCGACGCGTCGGATGGGCAGTCTCGTGCCAAGTGCGGACATTGCGAGGCTTGTGCAGTTGCGTAGCGATGGATCGCAGCGGGACACCGTACATCTCTCGCCGGGCCGACATCTGGGAATCGGGCGAGAACGTGGCGACTGGGTGTTCCCATACGATCCGTCGATGAGCGGGCTTCATGCCGAGGTCCACTCTGAAGATGCCGATTTCGTGGTTGTCGACGCTGGTAGCAGGAACGGCGTTGCCGTGTCAGTCCGAGGTCGGGTTGTGATTGGACCGGGTACCAGACTTTTGGTTGGGGATAAGATGATTCGACTGGAGGCTCCTTGAAGATCTGTACCACGTGTGGCGCAGAGTGGCCTGATGACACGAAGTTCTGCCCCAAGGACGGATCGGCACTGAAGGCAGCCGCTGGCGAGGAAGGTCTAGTTGGCGGGGTCCTGCAAAGCTACCACATAATCAAGAAGCTGGGTGAGGGGGGAATGGGCGCCGTATACCTCGGCGAACATGTCAAGATGGGCCGCAAGAGCGCGATCAAAGTGATGACCCAGTCACTTGCGCAGGACACCGACGCTATCGCTCGCTTCAACCGCGAGGCCGCAAACGCCGCGAGCATCAACCACGTGAACGTCTGCGCCATTTACGACTTCGGAGAGACGCCGGACGGGACCATCTTTCTCGCGATGGAGTACATCGAGGGCGAAGCCCTCACCGACCTGATCAAACGCGAAGGGCCACTCGATCTGAAGCGAGCGGGAGCGATCCTGAAACAGACAGGTGATGCACTCCAGGCCGCGCACGAGTTGGGAATCGTACACAGAGATCTGAAGCCCGACAATATCATGATCGCGAAGGCTCGGGACGGCTCAGATCTGGTGAAGGTTGTGGATTTCGGGATCGCAAAGGCGATGGGTGGGGAGGAAGGTCAAAACGTGACGCGCACGGGCCTTGTCGTGGGTACGCCCGAGTACATGAGCCCGGAGCAACTGTCGGGCGACAAGCTGGACGGCCGCAGTGACGTGTATTCCCTATCGCTGGTGTTCTTTCGGATGATTACCGGGGCCCTGCCTTTCAAGGCGGACAGCGCGCAGGAAGTAATGATCAAGCGCCTCACCGATGAACCTGCCCGACTGGCTGAGGCTCTCCAAAGCGGCACTTTCCCGCCGAATCTCCAGTCGGTGATGGATCGAGCAATGGAGCGCATGCCCTCGGATCGTTACACATCAGCTGACGAGTTTGCTCGAGACGCGATTGAGGCGATCGCGAACGCCCCCGCTGCGGCCTCCCAACCACCAATCGACACTCAAGGTGCGACTCAGCTGTTGGACACCGGCCCGTCCGATCCGGCTGTCACAGAGCGACTGAAGAAGACCAGCGTGTCAGAGGCCCAGACAACCGCTGCAATGGGCAAGGTAGACGAGGATACCCCAGCCGATACGGATGTGGGTCCGCCCACCACGGAAGTAATGGGTGAACCGACGCCACACACACCTGAAACACCGATGCCGCAAGCCAGGGCGGAGGGGCGGCAGAAACGGCCGCCGTTCCTCGCTATTGCTGCCTCGATTGTGGTGGTGGGAATTGTCGGGGGCGTAGGCTATGTAACGGTTACCGGCAGTGGGAATGGACAGCCCTATGCGAGCAACGATAGTACTCAGGGGGGCTTGATACCACCGGGCAGTGATGACACGGTAGGCACACGGGACGAGCAGACTACAGCTGCCACAAACCAGGACGATCCCGCCGAGACGACCTCGGGAACGCAGAGCTCCGTGACGGAAGACAGTGGCAATCCCGGCACGATCACTCCGCCAGGTACAACCATCAATCTGGAGACGATTCGAGCTGAGTTTATTACATTGGGACGGCAGGTTGAGCCCGATTCTTCGGAGCAGGTCCGCACGACTGCGCGTTCGAGACTGCTCGAGATCTATGATATGCAGGAAGTACCCGATAACCTGCGTGCGATAGCGGCATCGATTGTGGCTCAGTATCACGAGGAACAGAGCGTCGGCCAAGCTTGTACGTGGATCGATCGTGCGATAAGGCTGCATCCTGACAACGAGCACTATCGCACCTACAAGGACTTACTGAGGTGCCCGGCTTGAACCTCTTCGGACGCAAGAAACAGCGCACACAAATCTCGGTTTTTGGCAAGACCGATGTCGGCTGCACTCGCGATCACAATGAGGATTGTTTCCTCGTGGCCGACCTGACTGCCAAGAAGGCTTCTCTTCTGCCTGAAGTACGTGACCATGAGGTTGGACCCAGAGGTTCCCTGCTCATCGTCGCCGACGGAATGGGAGGAGCAGCCGCCGGCGAGGTCGCCAGTGAGATGGCAACTGAGGTTGTCTTCGAACACCTCCTGGGTAGTTGGCTCGACGACAACGAAGACTCACCGCAGCAATTCGCCTTTCGTCTGCGCGAGTCGGTAGAGGAGGCCAACCGGAAGATACACGCACACGCGAAAGCAAACCCCGAGATGCGCGGGATGGGCACCACGATGACCGCTGCGGGTGTGCTTGGCGACCATATCTACATCACCCAAGTGGGAGACTCCAGAGCGTATCTGATTCGTGAAGGTGAGGCGACTCAACTCACAAAAGACCAGTCTCTCATGCAACGCCTGGTCGACGCAGGCGAACTCACCGAGGAAGAGGCCGAACGCAGCGAGCGCAAGAACATCATCCTCCAGGCGCTTGGCCCCGACGCACGGGTACGTGTCGACCTGACGCACCAAGCCATCTGCCAACGAGATGCGGTCCTAGTCTGTTCGGACGGACTCTCCGGACTTGTGAGCAGGGATGAGATTGCCGAGGCAGTATCTCAGGATAAGGACTTGGTGCAAGTGTCGGCTGATCTGATTGCGCTAGCAAACGACCGTGGCGGTCCCGACAACATCACGGTGGTCGTAGCGCGGTTCAGTGGAAACGGCCTGGCCGAACCGGGTGACGGTGAGGAGGTGGGTCATGAGGTCTACCCGCTTACAGACACCGAATCCACCACCGAACCCGTCCCCGTTTATAAGGGCAGCAAACCGCCGAAACCACAGGGATCTACAATGATCGCAGCCGGGGCGGCGGCGGCGGCAATCGTTGCCGTTGCGCTTGTTCTCACCGTAATCTGAGCGGGCGCCGGTGAAAGCCCAACTCAACGTCCTGACAGGAACCCTTGCAGGCCAGGTGTCCGTACACTCTGAATCGCCGATAGGGATCGGTCGGCACCCATCATCCCAATTGCAGTTCGACCCGGATCGCGAGTTGGATGTATCCGGCCGCCACGCAGCCATCACGCTGAAGGGTGCGCGGTGGGTCATCCAGGACTGCGGTAGCATGAACGGGACCCTGGTGAACGGACACGTGATTACCAGCGATACGGCGTTGGGAGATACTGACCAGATCAGATTCGGGCCAAACGGACCCGCGGTCGAATTCCGGCTCGTCACTGACGGCACTCCCGATGGGATTCTGCAACCCGCGAAGGTCCAGACAGCAACGGGATCCTCAAGTTCAGCGCCTAGACCGACAGGCCAAGCCGTTACCAGCGAACCAACGGCTGACCCACCGAAGGCTCCACCAGGACCTGCGCGCTCGCGGGGCACGACGGAACGCGTGCGCATCGAAGTCGGACGTCAGACACGCCACCTGCGGGCGATGACCGTTGTCCTGTTTGTGGTTCTCCTGGCGGTCGCCGGTGCTTTCTTCTACCACACCGACCGTCAACGTCGCCTGCGAGAGACCGATATCGCTGCCATCGAGGCTCGCACCGACAGCATCCTGCGGGCCGCCGCCGTTGCGATCAGTGCGCTCGAAGGAGAGGTTGAGGGGCTGGGTTTGGCGCTCAGACAGTCACAGAGCGATGTGGGGCGTTTGAGAAGCAGTCTGGCCGCAGCCCAGGCAGCCGGCAGTGACGACGAAGTAGTTGATCTCAGACGTCAGCTGGCAGATGCGTCCCAAGCATTGTTGCACCTCGAGGCCGCGGCTGACGTCGACTACAGTTCCATCGTCGAAGCGAATCAACGTGCGGTCGCAATCATCTGGGCTGACCTCGGGGGCGGCAACATTCAAATCGGCACTGCGTTTGCGGTTCGGTCCGACGGCACCATGCTGACTTGTCGTCACGTGGTTGCCGGGGAGGGTGGTACTATTCGACCACTTCGGTTGGCCATCCAATTCGCCGACTCCCACCAGATCTTCGAGGCACGATTACTCGCCGTATCAAATGAAGTCGACCTTGCACTAGTCAAGGTGAATATCCGTGGTGGCGTTCCAACCGTACAAGGCCTGAACGAACATCCGGACACACTTGGGGTTGGTGCTCCCGTTGCGGTGATCGGCTTCCCCTTGGGCACCAGCCTCCCGATGACCGACGCTGGCGCATCCGGTACCATTGCCCGAACAACGTTCACTGCAGGATCGGTTTCAAAGGTCCTGTCGGATCTCGTGCAGATCGACGGGTACGGCGCACGGGGTGCCAGCGGCAGCCCCATCTTCGATCGCGCCGGCCAGGTGGTTGGCATCCTCTACGGCGGTGAGCCAAGCTCAGACGGTCGGATAATCTTGAGCGTGCCTAGCAACCACGCTCTCGATCTCCTCGAGTCCCAACGATAGCCAGATCACACGGGCGGCGGATCGCCTACAACTGCCCTCACCTGTCCACCGCTTTCATCCAGTAGGCGCTGCGCCCCTGTGGCATCGGTGGAACATCGAATCATAACTATCGCCACCTTCACGCTCCCGAACGCCTCTTTGATCGCGATACGGGCGGAGGATCGATCGACTCCGCAAGCTTCCATCACTATTCTCTCACCGCGGTCGATCAACTTGTTGCTCAGCGCCGAAAG
>JBDGYW010000137.1:22247-27928 GCA_039588935.1 Gemmatimonadota bacterium
TCGACCATGAGGTTTCCGTACGCCTTACCCGCCCTGATCATCGCCCCAGTGGAGATTGTGTTCAAGATCAACTTGGTTGCAGTGCCCGCCTTGAGACGTGTCGATCCTGTGAGTGCCTCGGGACCGACCTTTGCCACAATGACTTCATCACACAGAACTGTCATGGGTTCGGGCGGATCGGTGCATGTCACAAAGGCTGTTTTTGCGCCGCGCTCCTTCGCTCGTGTGACGGCCGCGTTCACGAAAGCCGTGGTCCCACTGGCGGCGACCCCAATAACGACATCATTGGACCCCACGGTCAAGACATCGATGGCTCCGGTTCCCGCCTCGACGTCATCCTCTGCACCTTCTTGACTTTGGGTCAGCGCTTCGTGACCACCTGCAATGATCCCACGTACCAACTCGGGGTCGGAACCGAACGTCGGAGGACATTCCGAGGCGTCCAGCACGCCGAGGCGTCCGCTTGTACCTGCACCCACATACAACAGGCGTCCATTCTTGCCGAACGCGTCAACCACGAGGTCGATCGTTCGCGCCAGGCCTTCACGAGCCTCATAAACAGCTACTGCCACCGTCCTATCCTCAGTGTTTAGCAGCTTCACGATCTCAATTGACGATGCCACATCGATGTCGACCGTGCGCGGGTTCCTCTGTTCGGTCAGACGAGGATCTCTGAAGTCGGGACTCGTCATCGCAAGCGGAGGCCCCGTTCAGGCCTGGCGGCGTTTGGAGTAGTACCCGATCAGCTTGTACACGAGCTTCGCGGAGAGCACATCCGGCGCGGTGATACCGGGCGTGGGAGCCAGCTCCACGACGTCACAGCCTACGACGTTCTTCTCCTCGAACACGCGCTCCAGCAGCTGGAGAGTCGGGTACCAAGTACCGCCACCTGGCTCAGGTGCTCCTGTGGACGGCACCAGTGAAGGGTCGAAATAGTCGATGTCGACCGTCACATACACATTGTCTCCGAGGGCTTTTACCGCCCGGTCGATCCAGCCGTCCGCCTGGAGTTCATGGCCGAATATGACTGGTATCTCGGCGCTTCGCACCAAGGTACGTTCATCTGACGTCATCGACCTCACACCCACCGGCACCAGCTTCACGCGATCGTGCACCATATGCATCGCGCAAGCGTGCGAGTATGGTGTTCCCTCGTATTCCGCACGCAGGTCGGTATGTGCATCGAGCTGAAGAACGGACAGACTACCCTGCGGCATCCGATCTGCGTGAGCCAGAATGGCCGGTCCTGAAATGCTGTGCTCCCCGCCGAGCACAATCACGAACTTGCCTGCCTCGAGTAGTAAGTCGACCGCCTTCTTGAGTTCACCAAGAGCTGCACCCGGTCCACTGTCGGGCAGTACCAATTCAGGCAGGGTATGAATGCCGACTTCATGCGGTTCGGCATCCAACTCGTGGTCATACAACTCCAAGAACCGGGACGCGTGGATAATCGCTCGCGGACCGTACCGTGTTCCGGTCCCGTAAGAAACAGTCGCCTCGTAGGGCACGGGCAAGACCACAACAGGACAATCTTCGAAGATGGAATCCGACGCGGGTACACCGAGGAACGAATCAGGCGGGCCCCAGGGAAGCCTGCGCAATTCAGCCGGCAAGCCTTGTGGAGCACCCCTATCTCTAAATTCATTCATCCGCAGAACACCACGGCGCTGACCGCGGTGACCCACTTACCGTCATCTTGCGCGTCAGCAGTACACGAGACGTTTCGAGTCTTCACGATTTTGCCCGACAACTTCCACTGCTCCTTTCTCTCATCCCAGGCCTGGTCCGGATCAAACGGGACACCCAGGACGGTTGCCAGCATGCTCGCGGCGAGGTCTTCCGCATAGTCCCCTGCGGTTGACCGACGCATACCGAACGCGTGGTGCTCCGATATGTAGCCGTACTGCTCCGGATTGGCTGGAATCGCGAGCCCGATCGATGCCGTCGCTCTCCTCGATGGCTCGTTTGTGGCCGCTTCGGCCACGACCGCAAATGTGATCTGGCCCAGACTCAGGCACCTGAGGCCCTTTTCGCGCGAGATCAATCGACAGTGAGGCGGCCAGATGGAACTCACCCTCACCAGGTTATACTGAGCGATGCGCGCATGGCGCAGCGCCATTTCGAAGCTAGTCAGCTTCTCTTTGTGTCGGCCCACCCCTTTCGTGAGGAAAGCCTGCGTGGGAACGAAACTGCGAGAGTCAATCATCGGCCTGCTCTCCGACCAGGTCTTGTTCGTGCGGCGGCGTCGAACCGTGTCCACATTGAAGGCCGTACGTCACCAGCCTTGCTGCTCCTATTCACCCGGAGCGTCACCGAACCACAGATCTGCCGTGATTTCAACTGGCGGTTCCACCTCACCAGCCCTTTCGCGTACGCCTCTTAAGACATCCTCCAACACGGTTGCGGGACTTTCACCGACTATTTCGACCGACACCCTGCCGTGGCCCTTTTCGCGGCCCCTCATGATCATCATGTAGCTGGCAGTGTATATGCGACGTCTCATGTCGTCAGTGCGACAGGATATCACCGCCACTCCCCACTCCCGTTCCTCACGCCTGACCGGAGGAAAGAGCCAGATCCCCTCGATATCCTGAGGCTCCACGCGGCCGGCCAAAGCCTCCGCCACGCGGGCCCATCCTGGACCGAGTCCTGGCTCGGGGGTTACGACTACCCGTGGGTCGATTACCATGAGAACACCATTCGATCAACGTTCACGACATACTCCAGTCGAGCCGCAACGAGCAATCGCACAAAGATGCAGTTGTTTTTCGTGATGGAGACTCCGGCAACCAAGATATCGGGCGTGGATGAGCCTTACAAGGATGCTCTACAATACTGCAACCGGATCGCGGTCGAACACCACACGAAGTTGTGAACTCTCCCTGTGAGGAACGCGTCTGGCGGCATAGCGCGTAACGCGGTCGATAATCGACTTGTCTTCCCCACGGTAGAACACGTGCCAGCGCCAACGCCGCTTGATCCGCGCCAACGGTGCGGGTGCCGGGCCCAGAACATCGACAGCCCCCTCTGCGCGCTTGGCCACGAGGCCTCGGAGCCAGCTCGCAATGTCGCCGGCTGCCGTTGCGACCTGTCGCTCATCGAGTCCGCTCACCACAACGTTCACCAGACCAACGTGGGGTGGATAGGGTGGCGTTTGCCGAACATCGAGTTCGTACCGAGCAAAGGCGTCGAAATCGTGTCGTGCTGCAGCCTTTAGGGCATAGTGATGCGGCGTACGCGTTTGTACCAGAACACGCCCGCCGTCTGGGCCGCGCCCGGCGCGTCCGGCCACCTGTGCGATCAGTTGAAATGTGCGCTCCGGAGCACGGAAATCCGGAAGGTGCAGACCGGTGTCCGCATCCACGACGCCCACCAACGTAACACCGGGGAAGTCCAGACCCTTGGCTACCATCTGTGTTCCAAACAGGATGTCTACCTTTCGCTCCTCCACAGCTTCGAGGATGCGACTGTGTGACCAACGTGCCGTGGTCGTGTCTGCATCCATCCGCGCCAACCGGGCATCCGGATAACGCTCGGCAAGCCACCGTTCCAACAGCTGTGTGCCCGTACCCCGCTCCTTCTTCGTTGAGGCTCCACACTCGGAACACCTTTCGGGCATCGCTTCGTCATGTCCGCAATAGTGGCAGCGCAACCTCGCCGGAGTTCTGTGAACCGTGAGCGAAATGCTACAATGCGGGCATCCGGCAACGGTGCCGCAGGCAGAACACTGCAGGAAGTGAGCGTACCCCCTGCGGTTGAGCAACAAGATCGTCTGCTGCTTCCTTTGAAGCGTGTCGTTCAGCGCTTCATCGAGCATCCTCGACCAGGGCACCGGTCCGCTTTCGGACAGTAGCGGCTCGGAGCGAATATCCACCAACGTCACCTTCGGGAGCGGGCGTGCCTCTACCCTCTGAGGCAGAGAAACCGAAACGATCCGATCGCGCGCCAGCCACGCCTCTAACGATGGTGTTGCACTTCCAAGTACGACGCGAGCGCCCTCGATGCCTGCGCGTTTGAGCGCCACGTCGCGGGCATGGTACCTAGGTGATTCTCCGTGTTTGTAGCTGGCGTCATGCTCTTCATCCACAATGATCACCGCAAGATCGTGAACCGGAGCAAACACTGCCGAGCGTGCCCCAACAACTACTCGTCGCTGCCCGGACACGACTGCCCGCCATGCGTCCGCGCGTTCTGCATCTGACAGGCCAGAGTGCAGCACGGCAACCGTGTCGCCGAAAACGCCAATCACCCGCGATATGGCCTGAGGAGTAAGCGATATCTCAGGGACTAGGACAATCGCCCCGCGTCCACTCTCGACTTCCTTTCGAAACGCTTCCAGGTAGACCAACGTCTTGCCGCTCCCCGTAACACCCCACAACAATGCCGCATGCCCTTCCGGCATTTTGCCTATCGCCTCCACAGCATCCATTTGGGCGATATTTGGAGATGGAGGCGCAGCCCCAACGATTCCGCTGAACGGATCGCGAAGCCGTTCGCGGTTCTCAATGCGCACGACTCCTCGATCCGCGAGGCCTCTCAATACGGCCATAGAAAAACCGAATTGATCGCGCAAGTGGCTCATGGGTGCCTCGCCACCAAGTGCCTCAACCGCTTCGTATGCACCGCGCTGTCTATTTGCCCAACCAAACACGCTCTCGCGTTCCAGTATCGACGGCATCACCCGCGAGATCACGAGGACTTTCTCGGTTTGTGGGGCAGGCCCCAGCTTCGCGGGCTCCGTCTCGAGCGCGACGGCTCCAGCACGTGCGAGGCGCTGGAGTGAGTCCCAAACAGGCCGCCTGAGTCTGCGGGCCAGACTCGCGGCTGTCATTCGCCCGCCGGAGCGCCGAAGATGACCTAGCACATCACGACTGCTCCCCCCCCCAACAGTCATCTTGGAAGACACCACCTGCGCTACCAATCGAGAGCTTCCCCACAAAGCCGATGGAAGCATTGCGCGGAAGGTGAGACCGACAGGCGCAGTGTAGTAGTTGGATATCCAGACACCAAGATCGAGCAGCGCCTGTGGGAGTAGCGGCGCGGCATCTGGCGCCAGCAGGACTTCCTTCAGCCGCGGTACGAATTCCTCGCTGACTTCGAGTACCAAACCAATGAGTTCACGGGATCTGACAGGTACGAGCACTCTCACGCCTGGCACGACGCGGTCTGCAAGGCTCGTGGGGATCGCGTACGCATACGGCTTCAGAGCAGGAATAGGGAGGGCGACGACACAGCTCTTTGGGATCATGTGCCCTCAGAAAGAAACACTCCGATTAGTTGTGCGGCCAACGAGCACCTTTGACTATCGAAAGGCCGAGAACGCGTTTTCGCGTGAGGCGCCGCAACGCCCAGATTTCGCGGCCCAACATAGACCGGGCACCGGCCCAGCCGGCAGCATGCCAACCCCTAACTACCAGAGAAAACAAACCTGGCACGAACCACTGCCCACCTTTCGCAGCTTCTTCCGCGCTGAGTTCGACAGCGCCGGCGTCGCGTAGGTAACCCTTCCACTCAACCGTAACTCGCGGCATCAATCCCAACGACTCGATCAAGCCAGAATCAGAATCGCTAGGAGTCTGCAGCCACGAAGGTGCGAGAACCACAATGCCGCCCATGGGTCTCAGGACGCGAACCGCCTCTCGCAGCACCTGCTCAGCTGGGACGTCCCGCATGTACAGCAT
>JBDGYW010000137.1:27976-33757 GCA_039588935.1 Gemmatimonadota bacterium
GAACACCCGGTCTTCATGTGGTAGGTTCGACGGATCAGCATGCTGGAAAGTCACCTTGCCAGCCAGGTCGGTTCCACGAACCCGTTCCTCTGCGCTCTCGATGGCGTCTGGATCGGAATCCAACCCGTGGGTCATCGTTGCGAATTTCTGCGACCACCACAATACTGAGCGCCCGGACCCACAGCCGACCCAGAGGGTCTCTCCCCCTTCACTCGCGTCAGCCATCTCAGCAACGCGCTTGTAGATGGGCTCCACTATTTCGGTCCACGGCTGCAGAGCTGTTAGCAGAATCGACGGAGTCAGCCGGAACGACATAGACCCAACATACCGATGGGATCAGGCCGGGCAAGCGCGATCAGCAGAGCGCTGCCTCGATGCGGTTGAGTAGCGGCTCGAATGTGAGTGGCATTCCAGCCACCGAACGAGCCAACTCGTGCGCTGGCTGGCTCTGCCCGAGGCTCATCAACTCGTGGATAAATGCACCTGCCCGCGGATTGCTGAACCAATCATCGTCGAATCGGTCCCTGAGAGCGGATGCGAGCACCGCCTCCAACTGCCATGCGCGTAGGTACCGCGCGCAGTATAAGCCAGGATCAACATCCGATAGGCAGTCGTGCTCGGTGTACTTGAAAAGGGTCGCGGAACTGAGCCGCTGAGCGTATTCCGGCCCAAGGCCGGTAAAGTCACTGTTGTGCAACGACAATTCGTAGATCAGCTTCGCTGAGTATCGGCGGGCAAGGAAGAGTTCGTGCACACCGAACTCACGTGCGAGTCTCTGGACATCGCTGGGGTTCAGATCGACATACTTTCGGAGCCACAGCCGATCAACGGTCAGATGGTCCCAAAGCATCGCAAAACCCTCAGTTACCGAGTTGTCACCCAACCAGCGAGCTTCGAACGATAGATCACTCGGTGGGGATGCGAAGTGCATTGCGTGGCCAAGTTCGTGCCAGAATGTGCGATAATCGCCATGGCCACCCTGTGGACGAAGCACCACGTAGACCTCTGTCGGTACCTTGACCGGTACACAAAACGCGCGCGGGTATTTGCCGTCGCGCTCCTCAGTGTCGAACCTAACAAGTCCACCATGGGTTGCATCCAACCCCATGTCTTTCATCTGCCGCAACGCGACGTCGAGCATCATCTCGGGAAAAAACGCTGCGTCAAACCCATCTGCCCTAAACGCCCACGCGACGTCTGCGCGAACCAGTTCCGGCAACCCAAGACCGAGTCTCCCATGTACCATATCAGCCAGGCACTCTGAGTACATGTCTTGAGTAGCGTCGAGGAATTGAGCCGCTTGCTCACCAAGTTCGGCGAAATCGATCCCCGTCAGCGTTTTCAGTGTATCTACGTAGCCGTCTGATCCGATCCGAGCCATCTCCTCGTGCTCGAGGCGGAACCTATCCCTACGGAGATCGTCCAGGTGGTCAGCGCTCGCATTCGCGCGTGCATCATCTAGTGCAATCCTGTATTCCCTGTCGGCCGAGTTCGCCAGCTCGATCGGTGCCCTGAGATATGCGACCTTCCGTCCAGCAACATCGAGCACAGTGTCCTGTTCCCAGACGATTTGTTGCTCGTCGAGATGCGCCGTTTTCCTGCCCGTCCGAAGTTCCGCCAGCCACTCGAGCAACACGAACGAACCGGAGTCGCGCACCAACTCGAGCGCCTCGTCACCCAAGAACACTTGATACCTATCGTAGATCTCTTGAAATGCGGGCTCAGACTTGCGACCGGCACCGGTCAGGTAGTATTCCCGACCGAGGTCTTCCTGCATCGCCTCACCGGTCGATACGAGGTCAGCTAGGGTCACGTACCTAGACGTTCCGACAGATAGGTTGAGAGTTGATCGACATGGACACGATCTTGGGCCAGAGTGTCGCGTTCGCGGACTGTTACCGTTTGATCCTCCAACGTCTGCCCATCAACTGTAATGCCAAAAGGCGTTCCGACCTCGTCCTGGCGGCGATAACGTCTGCCGATCGCACCTCCTTCGTCGTAAAACGAGGCATACCGCATGCGCAGATCATCATAGATCTTGCGCGCGAACTCGGGCATACCATCCTTCTTGACGAGCGGGAAGACACCGATCTTGATTGGGGCCAACACGGGGTTGAAGGCCATGACCACGCGCTTATCACCAGACACTTCCTCTTCCCGATATGCGTCGACCATGACTGCCAAAGCCAGCCTGTCGGCCCCAAGCGATGTCTCAATAATGTAGGGTATGAACCGTTCGTTGTTCACAGTATCGACGTAGATCAGCTTCTTGTTCGAACACTCCTGGTGGCGAGTGAGATCGAAGTCGGTGCGGTTGTGAATCCCCTCGAACTCCTGCCACCCGAAGGGAAATTCGTACTCGATGTCGTAGGCATCTTTGGCATAGTGCGCCAATTCATCATCGGCATGCTGCTGAAAGCGAAGTTTGTCCGCAGAGATGCCCAGGTCCCTGTGCCAGTTCATCCTGAGTTCACGCCATTCTTCGAACCAGCGGGTGTCATCACCCGGCTTCACGAAGAACTGCATCTCCATCTGCTCAAACTCTCGAGTGCGAAACGTGAAATTCCCCGGCGTGATCTCATTGCGGAACGCTTTCCCGATCTGTGCGATGCCGAAGGGGATCTTCTGGCGCGACGCCTGCATCACATTGAGGTAGTTCACATAGATGCCTTGGGCGGTCTCCGGACGGAGGTAGACGACGGCCGCATCATCTTCGACCGGGCCCATGAACGTCTTGAACATGAGGTTGAACATCCGCGGCTCGGTGAGCGTTCCCCTGTTACCACAGATCGGACACTGTGCGTCCGGCTGGCCCGGTTCTCCCTTTATTCGCTCGTCATCACTACGGAACCGGTTCTTGCATGTCTTGCAATCAACGAGGGGATCTGTAAAGCCGGACACGTGACCGGATGCCTCCCAAACCTTGGGATGCATGAGGATCGCGGCGTCGATTCCCTCTATGTCGTTCCTCTCGCGAACCATCGAGCGCCACCAACGCTCCTTGAGGTTCTGCTTCAGCTCTACGCCAAGCGGACCGTAATCCCACACCGACCCCACTCCACCATATATCTCGGATGATTGAAAAACGAAGCCCCTGCGCTTTGCCAGGGACACCAGCCTGTCCATCAACGAGGTGTCAGCCATCGCACGATTTCTTCACGATTCAGATTCAAATTGGATGTTCCGAAGAGGCGAAGTATAGGGGTACCATGCCCCTCCAGCAAGCGAAACGACCTCCTGTCATGTGGAACGTCAACCGCGGCCGCTGATGGGCATCAGCAAAGTGCCAGGAAGAAACGGACAGATCTTCATCCCGAAACTCGTAAGAGATTGTGGTATCACGACTTGTGCAACTTCATTGGAGTACTTAATATGTGGCGCAATATGAGCAGGCCATACCTGCGGCGTATTTCGAAGGAGGCACTTGCCCGAATTGACAGGTGAATCACTCCGGCCAACTTCTGGGATTCCCATGGAAGTAAGTTCACGAGCCGTGTCGGAGGACCAGAACTTGAATTGTAACAATGAGTTAGGTCGTTGCATGAGTTTCCTTGTATATGCAACTTCCTGCAACATCACACCCTCATATTCGACCGAGGTTTATGCTCGGTTCGCGCACCGACGTCATGAGTGAATCACCTTCCATTGCGGGCCGAGACGAACCGGCCCCGGCGAATCGGCCGCGAGGCCCCGCTGTACATGAGATCCACCTGAAAGACCTGACCAAGATTGTCGTTCACCACTGGCGCCTAGTAATCCTTTTGGCGGGCCTGGCTGCCGGTGGCGCGTACCTTTCCGGTCGCAATGCCATCGATCAATACGAGTCGGTGCTCACGGTCCAGATCTCCTCCCGCAAACAGGTGTTTGCGCGGATGGATGACATCGATGTAGATGAACTGGCTCTCAGAACCGACCCGGTGTTGTCTGAAGCATTGGTCCTGGGGACACAGAGACTCGCCTTGCGTGTGGTCGAAGCCCCGCAGCTGCAACTGCGGTTCGAGATGAGTGACCCATCAGTATTTCGTGGTAACCACTTCAGTGCGATTGTCGTTGATTCCGCGGCGCCGGTGGGCAGCTACATAATCCAACAACCCGGGCCGCCCGGCACGTACGAATTACGAGACGAGTACACGGGAACGCTTCTCTGGGCTGGAACGCAGGCGAGCGCAGTTGAAGGCCCAGGGTTCCGCATGCAGGTGAATCAGCCTGAGCTTCCGGGCGAGGGAATCGGGTTCCGAATCGTAACGCCTGACCAGGCCGCTGCTTGGGTGCGGGGCGGGATATCCTACTCGGTGGTCTCTCAAACAAATGCCGTCAGCATCCGGTTCACAAGCAGCGACAGGACTATTGTTCCACACGTATTGAATCAGACAGCCCTCGAGCTGCAGCAGGATGGCAAGGACCGCGCAATCGGGACAGCGCAGCAGCGGGTCGCGTACATCTACAACGAGTTGCAGAGCAGAGATGACGAACTGCAGGAGAAGTTACGCGAGTTGCAGGATTTCAAGGAAACACAGCAGATCACCAACCTGACTGCGGAAGAGCAGGCAATCGTCGCATCAATCCGGGGGTTGGAGCGACAGCGCCAGGATGTGCTCATTCAGGTTTCGGCACTTCGCGACGCTGAGGCGAACTCCGATACACTTGGCGTAGACGTCTTGAACAGACTCGCCGCACTAGAGAGCACTGCCAACAACACCGCGGTCTTGTACCAGATTCGGAACCTCCTGCAACTTTACGAAGAGCACCGTACGCTCACAGCAGGTGCGCTTGGCCTGCGGCAGGACAACCCTCAGGTCGGAGCGTTGGTACAGCGCATACAGAGTGGCCACACAGCCCTTCGGGCGGCAGTCAGGGCATCGTTGGCAAGCCAGGTGCACCGCCTCGATGCGTTCAACAATGAAATCGAGGAGCTGCGCGCGCAACTCTTGACGTTCCCGGGGAAAGAGACGCGCATCGCGCAGCTCGAGATCGAACGCGACATCCTTCAAGACACGTACAGCTACCTGCTCGGCCAGTACCAACAAGCCCAACTGCAGGAAGCAACGATCTCCCATTATGTCGAGATCCTCGATGGCGCTTCACCGGCAGGCCGGATCGGCACGGGCCTCCGCGAGAAGGTCATCCTGGGACTGTTAGTGGGTCTGATACTCGGGCTTGGAGGCGCCTTCTTCCTGGAATACCTCGACCAGACCATCAAGTCATCCGCAGATGTCGAGAGGGCCATTGGGGTACCGGTCCTCGGACTCGTTCCCCTTGATGCGAGATTCGCCAGTAAATCCAACGGGTCCCAACAGCCTGCCGTGGCAGTATCGAGATTCACGCCTGAAGACCCCGCTGTGGAAGCGTTTAGGTCGCTCCGCACGAATGTGACATTTGTTGCGGCCGAAGAGCCCATCCAATTCCTGGCGATCACTAGCCCTGGACCCGGCGAGGGTAAATCAACCACGACTGTCAACCTGGCCGTCGCGTTGGCGCAAGGCGCCACAAAGGTACTGCTGGTGGATGGAGATTTGAGACGGCCAGTGGTGCACCGCACATTCCAGTTGATCGTCGAACCAGGCTTGACCGACATACTCGTTGGCAAGGCAACTGTTCGTGAGACGGTACGCGCCGATGTCGCACCGAATCTGGACGTTCTTCCCGCTGGTCCGCGTCCACCAAACCCGTCCGAACTGCTGGGATCGAATGCCATGCTTCAGTTCATCGCAGAGGCGCGGCGCGACTACGACTACATCGTTGTCGATACCCCACCGGCACTCCCAGTGACAGATTCCACGG
>JBDGYW010000138.1:0-11154 GCA_039588935.1 Gemmatimonadota bacterium
GTTTCTGTATACGGCACAGATTGTTGACAAGCGTCACTTTGCGTCCTCTGAGTGGATCATAGGCGTCCGCGTAGAGGGCGATGACACCGCTGTCATACCCAGCGTGGTCAACTTGACTAAGGTCTGTTCGTCGAAGCACATCGTTAGACTCGTGAAAGAGGGGATCCCTGGCCTGCCCTTGAGTCACCTGCCATCTCCTCCGTCTGCGATCTCGGCCAAGAGAGGCGTTCGCTACTTCCAGATCACTCAAACGGGTCCGTGCTGGGAGAGTACAGTCAAGACGGGAGAGATTGGCGTATATGTGCCGGAAGCCCTACCGGTGTCGGACATGGAACTGATTATCGTTCCGTAACCAGATCAGCAGAAACAACTGAGCCAACGTTCGCCGGCCGACCTGACACGAAAGAGCCGCCGATGACCAACCCAGCAACAGCAGCGCGATCCGGCCAACTCGCGGTCAAGCTGCAGGAAGTTTTTACGGCCGCTGCGCGATTGCGTGCCAATCGAATGAGCACAGTCGATGCCGCCGCGTTTCGAAACAACATCAAACAGGTGTTGACCAAGGCGGATCGTGAATCCCGACAACTGGGATATTCCGGAGAAACAGTCAGGCTTGCGGTGTACGCACTGGTTGTGCTCATCGACGAGTGCGTCTTGAACTCCGCTCAACCGTCCTTCCAGTCGTGGCACGGCAAACCGCTGCAGGAAGAGGTGTTTGGAGACCACCGAGGCGGTGAGATCTTCTTCGATAACTTGGGCAGCCTTCTCGCGCAGCCGGATTCTGACGAACTCGCGGATCTATTGGAGGTCTTTCACCTGTGCATTCTGCTCGGCTTTCAAGGCAGGTACGCCGAGCAGCACCGCGGTGAGGTCATGGCGTTTGGCCGTGAACTGTCCGAGAAGATCCAGCGAATCCGCGGTGTGCAGCGGGAATTGACGCCGTCGTGGCTGCTCCCGCAGGGTGAGAAAGCGCCGGTGGTGGCAGACCCTTGGGTGAAGCGACTGGGGATTGCAGCTGCCGCGCTTTGGCTCGTGGCGGTGCTGATGTACCTGGTGTTCTTTTTCGCTCTTCGTTCAGGAGCCGGCGACCTGACTGAGTTGGTGGTGAATCAGGTCGAGGTAGGTGCCCGATGAGACGTCCCGCGAAGCTATCGCTGATTACAGGAGCATCTCTTTTTGGTTTCTCCATCGGCACTTGGTACTTGGGGAGCATTCTGCGGTTGAGCGGGTTCGATCTTTGGCTCGTCAGGGGTGGCTTGTGGTTTCTGGGGGCTGCCGCTGCCATACTGATCTTTTGGTATCTCAACAAGTCCAAGAAAGGGCAGACCCAGGAGGAGATTCCGGACGACATCGAGTCCGCGGTTGCCGATGCGAAGCGGCGAATCGCCAAAGCCAGACCTGGTGGCGTGAAGTCTTTGAACGATTGCCCGATGATCTTCTTCCTGGGCCAGGCGGGCAGTACCAAGACATCTATCATTACTCAATCCGGCCTGGAGCCGGATCTACTCGCCGGACAAGTGCACCAGGGTGATACGGTCGTGCCGACGAGTGGCGTGAACCTCTGGTACGGAAACCGGACCGTCTTTGTCGAGGTTGGCGGCCAGGTACTCCAAGACCCCGGTCGACTGTCTCACCTAATCCGACTTCTCCGACCACGGCGACTCGTGGCGGCTATCACCGGGCGTCCGTTGCCGCCCAGGCTCGCAGTGGTATGCGTCAGTTGCGAGGAGTTCTTGGGCTCGCGTGGGGCGCCGGTTGCGGGGGACGCGGGCGGGGGCCAGGGTGGCGGTACTTCTGTGCTCACCCTGCAAGACAGTCTCCGGCGGGTTGCCAACGGCTTGGGAACACGTATCCCGGCATACGTGCTCTTCACGAAGTCGGACTTCGTCCCGAGGTTTTCGGAGTTCGTGCAGAACCTGACGCGCGATGAGGTGACGGACGCGTTGGGTGCAACGTTGCGGTTGTTGCCCGTCGGGGGGGGAGGAGTCTACGCGGAGAAGGAAGCCCAGCGTCTAGGGGCGGCGTGCAACGTTGTGTTCAACTCGCTCGCGGGCAAGCGGCTCGACATTCTGGCGCGTGAGGCGAAGCTGGAAGAGCGATCGAATGCCTACGAGTTTCCACGTGAACTCCACAAGCTCTTCCCGACGCTGACGCAGTACCTCATCGAGTTGTGCAGGCCCACAGATCTGGACGTGAGCCCTGTACTTCGCGGTTTCTACTTCACGGGCGTGCGACCGGTGATCGTTGGCCAAACACCGGAAGACCATGCGCACCAAATTGCCGCTCCCGGACCTGACGGCGCGGTTGGGGCTACGATGTTGTTCGACCCCGGTGCAGATGATGTGAGGCTGCGTCCGGAAGCGGGTCAGACGACACAGCGGAAGGTGCCTCAGTGGCTATTCCTGAATCGCTTGTTCAGTGACGTTTTGCTCAACGATCGAGTCGCCAGGGGCATTTCGGAGGGTGGAATTCGGGTCAGTCGCCTGAGGCGACTCGGACTCGCCTGCGCTTCAGCCCTGGCTGCCCTGATGCTGCTCGGTCTCATGGTATCGTTTATCAACAACCTCCGACTCGAGCGGCGCGTGTTGGCCGCTGCGCATGGGATCGAGCGACTCGGGTCATATGAGCCGGAGTTGCCCCCAACCGACGCACTCGAGCGCCTCGAGGCCGTGCGCGCTCAGGCAGAGGTTCTCGCGCAATATGAGGACGCTGGCGTACCGTGGCGATTCCGTTGGGGCTTGTACAAGGGATCGTTGATTTACCCCCAGATCCGTCGGCTGTACTTCGAGAAGCTCGAACAGCTGCTGCTCGACCCGGCTCGCACCTCAATGCTCAGTGCGCTGGGACGTCTGGATGCACGAGGTGATTTCAGAAACACCTACGACCGGCTGAAGACGTACCTCGTGACCACGACGTACACCGACAGCATCCAGCAGGACTTCTTGGTGCCTCGTCTGCGGGATTGGTGGCTGAGCGGCCGATACGCCGATGAACTGCGAACGGAACTAGCGAGCCGCCAGTTCTTGGCGTACTCGGGATGGCTGTGTCGCGATCACGACTGCAGCGTACCCCGCGAAGAGTTTGACGAGCTTGCGGTGGTCCAGACTCGGCAAGCGCTGCTGCAATCCTCAACCGGGGAACGAGCGTATCAGGAAATCCTCTCGGTTGCCGGGGGCGTCAGGCCGGTCGAGTTCAACGTGCTGTTCCCGGGGTCTGACAACACGATCGTGAACGCGCATATCGTGCCCGGGGCTTTCACGGAAGAGGGCTGGGTTCTGATCAATGACCGGCTCGGACGCATTGGCGAGTCGTTCTCATCGGAGGAGTGGGTACTTGGAGAGCGCGTTGCATCCGAACAGGACCTGGTCCGGTTGGCGGGAGAAGTACGGTCGATGTATCTGGAGGATTACGTCCGTCACTGGCGAGAGTATCTCGAGTCAACGCGAGTCGCGAGATTCAGAAGCGCTTCGGATGCAGCTCGTAAGCTCGCAAGCCTCAGACAAGCTCAATCGCCACTGCTCCAAGTGTTTGCTCTGGTGTCTCAACACACTGACGGAGTCGACTCGGCCAGAGTAGGCCGCGCATTTCAGCCTCTGCATGTAGTGACGCCGCGCGATTCGTCCAACGACCTTACGCAAAGCTACGTCGGGGAAAGCAACACTGCCTACATGAGCGGCCTGGCCAATCTGTTTGTATCCGTTGAGAACGTCGTGAACAACAGCGGCGAGGCCGCTGAGGCCGCCAAGTCGGAGGCTCGTGGCAACGCCGCCGCAGCGAAAGTTGCTGTTGCGCAGTTGGCTCAGCAATTCGATCCACACCCGGACGCTGTGGCCGTTGGCCGAGTCGTTGAGTCTCTCATGCGATCCCCAATCGAAAATGCGGAGAGTTGGCTTGCCCGGGCGGATCCGCGCCCAGACCCGGGCTCGGACGTCAACCGCCGGGCTGCCGCACTGTGTCGCAGCATGGGGCCTATGCTCGCGAAGTTCCCGTTCAATCCTGACGCCACCGAAGAAGCATCTCTCGATGAAGTCGCCCAGATGCTCCAACCCGACAACAGCGCGTTGTGGAACTTCTTCAATGAGGCGCTGGCGGAAGTGCTGGCGGAGCAAGGCGGTCAGTATGTGGCCAGGGAAGGCGTGGAGGTCAATCCACGGTTCCTGACCTTCTTCAACGAGGCCGTCGCCGTTTCCCGCGCGGTGTGGCAGGACAGAAGCAACGAGCCTCAGTTCCGGTTTACGTTCAGACCACGCCAATACGATCAAATCACTGGCGTCGAACTCAGCGTAGATGGCAGGACCCAAGTGTTCTCACCCGAGTCTCGCGGGACAGGAACCTTCGTGTGGGAAGGAGGCAGGGCTAGGGATGTGAGGCTCACCATCTCGAGCGGTGGCACGAGTACGGTCCTCAGTCACAGTGGGACCTGGGCTGTCTTCCACCTGTTCCGGAGAGCGAACTGGGGAGAACCAACGGGCGGCCGCTACATTGTGCTGGTCGAGATAGATGCAGACGGTGGGCTACTCGAGACGGAGGTGAGTCTCCCGGGGTTCCCGATCTTGAACTCCACCAACCTGAGTACACTGCGATGTGAACCTCAGGTGTTGCCACGGTGACTTGCGTAAGCGAGTCTTTGTCCTACGCCGAGAACGAGGATATGGGATTACCAATGCGAACAACGTTGATCTGCCTGGCATGCGCGGCGGTTGCAGCAACCGTTTCCTGCAAGAGCGCTCCGACCGTGAACCCCGCTTTGGCGCCTGTTCTCCCCAGTGAGCGCCTGCTCTACGATGACCAGACCGGATACCGGGATTCGGTGACAATGGTGGTTCGAGACCCGGCAACATGGGGAGCAGTATGGCGCACCGCGAACGAGAACCAGGCTTCAGTGCCGCCCATGCCCGCCGTGGACTTCGACACCGACATGGTTTTGGTTGTGGGAGCGGGTCGTATGAGGCCCGGTGACCAGATCCGCGTTGACAGCCTTGGGGTCAGGGGGGACGCTTTTATAGCCGTTGTGCGCATCACCGAGGAGTGCCAGCCGTTCCCTGCCGATGTCTATCCGCTCGAGATAGTCAAGGCGCCTAGATTCAACAATGAGGTACTGTTCGACGTCCGGAGGATACGCGGGACACAGTGTACCAATCCCTTCTGATTGGTGCCGTGCCTCGTGCAAGCACGCTGTCAGGGGCGCACGGCAAGCGGTATACTTAGCACAAGACGGTTTTCTGGCACGATCGGGTAGCGGCAGACCGGAATCCATGATCAGCATTGAGTCGAAGGAGGATTCTCGCGATGGGTCAACCAGCGGCACGGATGGGAGATCAGGTATTACAACCGGTTCCGCACTGTCATGCGCCGATCCATCCTCCCGCGCCGGTCCCCACCCCGGTACCACATCCGGCTCTCCCTCTTGCCATCATCAAGGGACAGCCCAATGTATTGATCGGCGGCACGCCCGCCGCGCGGGTGACGGATATGACCGCGCCGTGCATTCTGCCCTCATGCGTCCCGGCCGGACCCGGCATCATCATGAAAGGATCGATGACCGTGCTGATCGGCAAGATGCCGGCGGCGCGAGTCGGTGACATGACGAACCACGCCACTTGCGTGGCGCCGATTCCGAGTCCAACCGGCAATATCCTGCCTCCCGGCTGCCCGACCGTTCTGATCGGAGGCTGAGCCCAGCTTGCGCCGTTCGCACTTCGAAGCGCTGCAGCCGGTCTGCCCACGCTGCCGACTCGAGCATCAGCTCGAGGTACCATTGAGGTTGGCCACGGTAACCGCAGAAGAGCGTGACCTTATCATCGAGGGCGTGCTGCACTGCAGTGCCGAGCCGTGCCTCCAGGAGTACCCGATCATCGATGCAATCCCCATCATCGTTCCAAACGTTCGGGCCTATCTCTCCGAAAACCTGTTTAACCTCACGCTGCGGCACGACAGATCAGCAGTCATCGAGTCACTGTTGGGAGATGCGGCGGGGCCGGGCTCTGCTTACGACGTGATTCGCCAACACCTCAGCACATACGGTTGGGACCACTACCACGAGTTCGATCCCCACACAGACGCCACTGATAATAGCGCCGGAGCAGTGAGCCGGTGTCTCGAACACGCCCTGAACCTGGTCGGGGACCGTTTCACAGGAAACGCGATCGACGTTGGATGCTCGGTGGGCCGTACGACTTTCGACCTCACAGAACGAACGGACGATCTCGTACTCGGTGTGGACATCAATTTCCCGATGCTCCAGGTCGCACAAACGGTGTTGAGAACCGGTGTGGTGCGTTATCCCGAGCGGCGGGTCGGCGTCGTGTACGATCGGTGCGAATTCGAGGTCCGGTTCGATGGAGCTGACCGGGTCGACTTCTGGGCGTGTGATGCACTGGCATTGCCGTTTCCCACACGGTCGTTCTCGTGTGTTGTGGCGCTCAACGTCCTGGACTGCGTGCTATCGCCGTGCGGATTCCTCGATTCGGTAGCCGACCTTCTGACGGCTGGGGGCACCGCCGTGCTAGCGACGCCGTACGACTGGTCTCCTGGTGCCACGCCGGTTGAGGCATGGATTGGTGGGCACTCTCAGCGGGGGGACGACCACGGTGCCAGCGAGCCGCTGTTGAGATCGCTGCTCACGCCTGGTGCTCACCCGCAATCGTCGGGTCGCCTACGTTTGACCGCCGAGATCCAACATGTGCCGTGGCGCGCCAGGTTGCACGAACGGAGCATTGTGGAATACACGGTCCACGTAGTGGCCGCCCTGGCACAGCCGTCAGAGCGTCAGCCGGATATGTAGTTCGCCAAGCAGTGGGGGAAGAGCTGCGTTTTTCCCAACCCTCGCACCTGGAAGCCCCTGACCACATCTTAGACGCCGTGACTTCATCAAGGTCGTCGCGGCCGCGGGTGGCACTCTTCGTCACCTGTATGGTCGATCAGCTCTATCCCGAGGTGGGCATCGCCACCGTGGAGCTGCTCGAGCGTTTCGGGGTCGACGTGGTGTTCCCCGATGCACACACCTGTGTCGGCAGCCAGCCTTCAATGCCTGTTACAGGGGCGACGCTCGGGACATGGCTTGCCATCTCTCCGGCCTGTTGCCGCGGTGCGCAGAAGGCGGTCGAAAATGCGGTCGATCACCTTGGGTTTGGTGATGAACGCAACGACGCGCATTTCTTGACCGCATCGGGGACACGCCAAGGGGTCAACTTCTAGAATTCTGCGCAGCAACTCGGCCCAGCATCGCCTCGCCTCGCGTACTGCGTCGGGCTCCGGGTCGACCGTGACGAGCGGCTGTTCCTCGTCTCCCTCGGTAGCCTTGTATCGTTTTCCCCTCACGCGAGACGCGTAGTGGCTGTTGTAACGTTGGAGTACTTGGCCCTTATCTGGGGTATGGCTTGTCAGCCGAGCGAGGAACTCCAAGGCACCGGTAGTCTCACTGCGCCCTCCGTGGATCGCAACACGGCACGGTACGAGAACAATCGAGATGAGGTGTCGCATCAGCTGATGCGACAACGAGAGCGTTGTATGCTACGGTGCCCGCTCCTTCAAAGAATGGGGTGCAGCCACTGTCGCCTGCGCAATCCCTTCGATCCCCGGCTTGGGCTTCACCATGGACCCGTTGAGTTGACCCGAGCGTCGCGCCTCAGCGATTAACCAACGTCGGCGCTCGATTGAACGTGCGCAGTGACTGCGCGCAGAAACTCAGAAGATGGATCACCGTCGCTGGTTGCCCGCGCTCGGTCCGCGAATCTGCGCGCACGCAACGCGGTGAAGCGATCGTAATACTCGGCGATCTCCTCGTGCGTGAGTGAGGGAAGGTTGAGGATCGACCGTCGGTGGTTGGCGGGCAGCTCGAGGTAATTGCTGGGCAGGTAACCTCGGTCGTTGCAGTAGTGGAACAGACGCGTACCGGGGTATGGATAGAACACGAAATAGGCGAAGTCATAAGCCTCGAGTTCTTCGGCAAGCGCCAGCGTGTGCTCGATGTCGCCCGGTGTTTCGTCCGGAAGGCCGAGCATGTAGTTGGTCGTTACCGTGATGCCGGCGTCGCGGGTCCAGTCGAACACCTGCTTGATCTGGTCGTTCCTGACTGGGCGCTGCAAAACGCGCTTACGGACACGATAGCTACCGCTCTCGACACCGTAAGTGATGTGCCTGCAGCCTGCGTTCGCAAGCTGCGCGAGCATGTCGCGCTTGACCGTCTCGACGCGCGCGTGAATCGAGAATGGCACGCCGATCTGTTCACCATAGACGTGGCAGAATCGCTTCACCCACGGGTGATGGATCGTGAATGTGTCGTCCAGGAAAATCACGTAGTTCAAGTCACCCGCTCGCCCGGTCGTTTCCAATTCGGCCACGACGTTCTCGTTTGAGCGCCGCCTCCCGTACTCACCGACACCGTCCTCCAGGTCGTGGGACTGCCTTGCTCCGCAGTAGGAGCATCGGAACGGGCAGCCGCGTTGCGTGGTCATATGGGCGCAGCCGCTGCGCTCGTCGAGCATGTCCCGCGCAACGAAAGGCAAACCGTCCAGCGGTTCATAGGGCGGGCGCAACGCAGGCCGCCTCCCGCCCTTCGCCCAGATGTTCGGAATGCCGTCGGTGCGGAACCTTTGCTCGAGTGCGTCTAGGAGATCAAGCGTTGCCCGTTCACCCTCGCCCAGGCAGACGTAATCGAATCCCGGTTGTTCGAGCACGGCCTCAGGAGCAAATGTGGCGTGCAGGCCCCCTGCGACGACCGGCACGTCGACCGCGCGTCGGATGGCGTACAGGAGCTTCCTCGCCCGCAGCCATTGGCGTGTCGTGAGAGAGACACCGATCAAATCAGGTTCGGCGGAGCAAACCGCTGTGAT
This sequence comes from Gemmatimonadota bacterium, assembly GCA_039588935.1. Classification (GTDB taxonomy): domain Bacteria; phylum Gemmatimonadota; class Gemmatimonadetes; order Gemmatimonadales; family GWC2-71-9; genus JBDGYW01. Next base: position 8,835 of record JBDGYW010000138.1, read on the forward strand.
CACCTGCTCGTCCGACAGTCCAACCGTGGCCCGCAGAAACCGAGCATCATGCCCATGGCCGCGGAGGTACGCTGCGATGAATCCGGGCCCCAGCGAGGCAACCGCCCACTCGCGCTCCGTATCGACCTCGAGGAACAGGACTCGCATCTGGCATCCTCCAACAGGTGCAGAATACGTAGCCGGTTGAGAGGGCGTCACAGGCATGGTAGCGGTCCCGGATTGGATCGCCGCCAGCACACACTATAAGCTCAGCTGGGCGAGTACCTAAAGTGTGCACGTCGTCAGGATTGGAACTTGCTTTTGCCGCTGTTTCCCACCCGTCACTTCCACGGGGAGGATCGTCAGGCGCGTCCGCCCGAGGCGGCCTTCGCCTTCTTCTCCCACATCTGGTAGCTGTGGTAGAGCCCGTTGGCGGCCTTGATCGCGTGCCCCGCCTGCTTGCTCCCGCTTTCGGCTAGATCTGCCAGCTTCGCGTAGTCGATTCCGACCTTGGAGGCGGCGAGGGCGGTGGCGAGGAGTTTCTCGACCACAGTCACCGCCGCATACTTCTTCTTCCCAAGCTCCTCCAGTAGCGGCTGTTGCTTGTCCGCCCAGGATTCGCCCTCCTTCACCTGTTCCTGCAAGCCGATCACGTCCTTGATCAACTTGTCGACGATTCCCTCGAGCGTCCCAAGGTCCTTCTTTACAGACTGGGGTCCCTGCTTCCGCACGGTGTCCATCTCCCTCAACACCTTGTTGAGGTCCTTGGCCGTCTTGTGGCTCTTCTGATCTACGCCGACCAGCTTCTTCCGGTACTGGCCTACGCTCTTCTGGCAGGTGGCGACCGTGCTGAACTCGTAACCGAAGATCGTCTTGAATGACGACTTGCCGAATTCCGCGGCGGAGACCTTTACCTTTCCGCTCTTTTTGTATGCGGCAGCCAGCTTCAGAATCTCCTTGTTCACGCCTTCACGGAACTTGTTGGCCGAACGTGCAAGTTTGGCCAGGTCCTGGAGTACGGAAGCACATCCGGAGACGATGGTCTGGATGGCGAGGATGGCAGGTCCGGCGGTGAAGGGGTTGCTGAGGGCGACGGCGGCGGCGACCATCGCCCCCACGCGCAACGCACACGAGACGAATGCCTTGATCTTGTAGATACGGTAGCCCTTGTTCTTCGCCGTGATCTTATTCCATTCCGCGAGCACGGCCTTGGGTACGTCTCGGGTCAGTTCCTCAAAATAGGCCGGAATGTTGTGGGTAAGCCTGGACATCGCCTTCTCGACCGGTTGCTGCGCCTCCAGGGGATCCGCGATCTTGCGCCTTATTGTCTGGAGCTCGGCATCAGTCTTCGTGAAATCTGCCTTGCATTTGGCAATGAACTTCTTGTACGGGGCGGAAGCGGCTTCCCATAGCTTGGCCTGTAGCAGGGAGTCCTCATCGAGCTTCTTGTGCAGCGCTTTGTCGACGTCAATCTGGATCTTGAGCGTCTGCGGTTCCCACCGGATGCACTTGGGCTTGCACTCCTTCTGGAAGACGCGCCACAAATCGACTTGCACAACCGTTACTACTGGCATGTTCGTACTCCTCAGGATTACGGTAGGCCCTCGCCCACCGATCGTTACCGAGGCTTTCTTGCCAAAGACCTCATTTCGGAAGTCACGGGTTCATTTGAGATTACATCTTGGAACATGAAGAACCTGTTGATCATGGATTTCCCAAGTTAATGTGATTCATCGATAAGTGCACCGCAGTTGGAAGGTCCTCCGCGGGATAGGAATCTGTTATCGCCACTGCGCAATGCGCTGCCCGGGAATGGAGCTGTCCGTTCGCTTGGCTAAGCTTTGCCGCATCCCCCTGTCAACTCGAATGCTATCTAAGGACGGAATTCGCTCCGCGATGAGGGTCGTCAGCAGTGTTCCAAACGGTGATTGGGGCGTCCGAGCAACACCTTGCGGCGATCGCCCGGGGATGTAAGCGGGAGGTTTGAATGCGTCGAAGGTGGCCGAGGATCCAGCGACTCAATGGAAAGATGCTGCACAGGGCGAGCAAGAAACAACAATCGCGGAACCTATCCTGGGCTTTGGCGTGGTGCAGAAAGCGCGATTCTCGCCAGGAGGGTCTGCTGGAACCCCTTTTGGCGCGCCGTTGTTGAGAAGCTGTTTCTCCAAATCACATGAAGTTGATTCTTCGCACCGGCATGACATAGGGACCCGCGCTCACGACTGGAGCCTGCCTTGCGACATCAGCTCCAACAGCTACCGACGACGCCCATTCTTCAACTTGATAATGGGTAGGATTATCCTTCCCGCCAAGTTTCAGAAAGGGAATATCGTATCCCGTG
>JBDGYW010000139.1:0-11117 GCA_039588935.1 Gemmatimonadota bacterium
CCCGGAGCTGGACGACGTGAGCTGGAGTCCCGACGGTCAGTACGTCTATTTCACCCATTCCGCGCAGGACAAATGGGAACGCGGGTTGGTCAGACTCGACGTTCACAGTCACCAGATGGAGGATCTGGTAAAGGACGAGAACTTGTACTCGCGGTGGATGTTCTCAGAGGATGGGGAAAAGATCTTCTACCAATTCTCTGACGGCGATATGCCCAACGACCTCTATATGAGCGACGCGCGTGTGGCGCGGCCGGTTCGGCTTACCGATTTGAATCCTTGGTTGGCCGAAAGGAAGCTCACCAGGAGCGAATTGGTGGAGTACTTGGACGTCGACGGTAACACGCTGTACGGCATTCTCTACTATCCCGTCGACTACGAGCCGGGCACGAAGTACCCCCTCGTTGCCGAGATTTACGAGGAGTTCTTCAACAACGGATTCAACCACCGCATGAACCTTCTCGCGAATGCCGGCATTTTTGGGTTCCGGCCTTCAGTCGAACTCGAGATCGGCTATCCCGGAGAGGCCTGGCTCAAAGCGGTGACGACCGGGATCAACGTGCTCATTGATCGTGGACTCGTGGATGGGGACAAACTCGGCGTTCACGGCACCAGCTACGGTGGCTACGCGACAAACCTATTGGTTGCGCAGACTGACAGATTCGCGGCTGCCATCAACATATCGGGCAAGGTCAACATCATCAGCTTCCTGGGTGACAGTCCCAAGATCACTACGCGTAATTACAGGGCGGCAGAGGACGGCCAGGATCGGATCGGCGCGACGCTTTGGGAACAACCCCTCAAGTACGTAGCACATAGTGCCGTCATGTATGCCGATCGCATAGAAACACCGCTCTTGTTGTTGAGCGGAGAAGGGGATTGGAACGTGCCGGCCACAAACCAGCGCGAGATGTACTACGCTCTCAGACGACTGGGCAAAGAGGTCGTCTGGGTGCACTACATGAATGCCGGTCATGGCGCGGGGCGGTCCAGCACCGTTGAAGACTTTCACGATCACTGGCGGCGGATAATCGACTGGTACACGAGCCACTTCGAGGAGGAGAAGTAGGGGATCGGCGCTGTTGGTGCTTTCTCAAATGAACCGAAAGGCTTCCCTTGACGGTTAATCACAGAGCATCCACTGGCCTGGTATTTGTCGTGTTCTACACCTTGGCAATACCCGGATGTGTTGGGCGAGCCCAGGAGGATCTGGGATACACTTTTGGTTCCTGTGGAGTGGCCGCCGAAGGGTCTTACCAGACCGGTCCGGTCCAATCCCTTTATGTACCAATGCGCGATGGCGCCCGAATCGCGCTGGACGTGGTGCTGCCCGAGGGTCTGCCTGAGGGAACGCGTGTGCCCACCATCTTGACCATGACACGCTACTGGCGGTCCGGAGAGGGTGAGGGGCCCAACTCACGTCAACAATTCCTGACCAGCCACGGGTACGCTGTCGTGTGGGGCGACTCCCGGGGCACCGGCGCTTCTTTCGGGGTGTGGCCGCACCATCGCGCTCGCGACGAAACTCTCGACTTCAGCGAGGTCATGGATTGGATCGTGGCTCAGCCGTGGTCTGACGGCACGATCGGCGGCTGGGGCAACTCATACACGGCCAACACCAACGACTGGTTCGCGGAGCGAAACCACGCCGCGTTCAAGGCTGGAATATCGCGGTTCCCGGATTATGACCCCTATACCGACCTCTACTTTCCGGGAGGAGTCCCTAACGCGTACATGGGCTCCAACTGGGGTGGTCGGGTGAAACAGATGGATTTGAACACGCCGCGACGCAGGGGCGGCGGACCTCCCGTCGGTGTGAAGCCCGTGGATGAGGACGCCGATGGAGTTCTGTTGACGTCCGCGGTCGACGCCAGGCGTTTTGTTCCGTCGGTGTACGAGTCCATGCGCGGTCTCGTGTACAAGGACGAGGCTATGCCTCTTTGGAACGGCGTCTCGATGGACTGGTGGGGCATACACTCGCACGCCGCTGAGGTGGAACGGTCCGGTTCAGCCATCTACTCGTGGGCGAGTTGGACGGATGCGGGTACCGCCCAGGGTGTCCTTCACCGGTTCATGACGCTATCCAACCCGCAACGCGTCGCCATTGCGGCGTGGAGCCACGGGGCCCGCCAGGATACCGACCCGTTTCATCCAGCGGACTATCAGCTGCATCCTCCCAGCGAAGCGCAGCTATTGGAAGATCTCTGCTTTTACGAGACCTACGTTAGAGGTAACGGCGGGCCGGCAAGGGAACTGGTATACAAGACCATGGGCGAAGAGGGGTGGAAACGAACCGAGGTGTGGCCACTGCCGGAAACGGAGCTTACCACCTGGTATTTTCGGGCGGACGGCGAGCTATCCCAAGAAGAGCCCACCTCGCCGGGCTCCGATGAATACCAAGTGGACTTTGCTCATAGCACTGGGACCCGAAACCGCTGGGCCACCAATAACGGTGCCGGCGATGTCGTTTATCCGGACCGGTCCGAAGCCGACTCGAAGCTGCTCACGTTCACGTCAGCTCCGTTGGAGCGGGATCTAGAGGTAACAGGGCACCCGGTGTTGACGCTCTACCTGCAATCCACTCATTCGGATGGCGCTGTATTCGTGTACCTCGAGGACATCACTCCCGATGGCCGGGTTCTATACGTAGGCGAAGGGCAACTGAGGCTTCTGCACCGTAAGGTGTCCGATGAAGATCCACCGTTTGTGACCGTGGGTCCATACCACTCCTACAAGGAGGCCGATGCAGCTCCGATGGTTCCCGGAGAAGTTGCGGAGGTGACTTTCGCCCTTCACCCTACTTCAGTCCTCTTTAGGAGCGGGCACCGGATTCGAATCGCTATCGGGGGCGCCGACGCCGACACATTCGCTCGAATTCCGACGGAGGGCACGCCCGTGTGGACCGTTGAGCGTGGGCCAGGTATCGCGAGTCATGTGGTACTACCGGTGATTCCACGTTAGCACACTACATTCGAGGGTGCTTCGAGCATGACGCTGGTTTCGTCAGCGCCCACCCCGCAGGCGCTCCAGCCAGGTTCGCGCCGGCACCATGTTTGGATCACGTCTCAAGCAATCCTGGTAGTAACGAATGGCGGTGACCGTGTCTCCCATCACCCGATGGAGATTCGCCAGCTGCCAAGGCCCGTCGAGTGAATGCGGGTAGACCTCCACAAGGTGATTGAGGACGTCCAATGCCGCCTCATACTCTCCTCTGTCCGTCAACGCGTGCCCGGCCTGGGTGAGAATGAGGTTGGGCGGGTCGACTGTGAAACCGAGGGTTTGAGAAAGGCCATCGTAATGGGATCGGATTTCCTCCCAGCCTGTCACGGCGTCAACGGCAGGAAAAGGGTAGTCGCTGAAGAGGTCCATCAACGCGGGGCGTGCTTCCACGGGGGCCAGAAAAAACGGCCAGTCCGTTTCGACGTAGATGCGCCATCGGAAGCCATCCACTGCACTCGCATCTAGGCGTGCACCGAGGGAGTCGAGTCTGCTCGTGTCCCAGCGGGCGTCGCCCGCGTCATGGCTCACGGCAACGTACTTCCCCCGGGCCACAGGCGTTGAAGCGTACGCGGCGAGGTCACGGCACAACGATCGCTGTGGAAAGTCGAAACGACAGGGATCGTTGAGAATGAATGCCTGGAACGTCTCCGGCGACTCGAGCAGCGTGTACACGCCGAAGACGGCGGCTGCCTGCGGTCCCACCATGATCCGGTAGGGCTTGGTTCTGTACTCCGCATCGACGAACGGAATGATTTCCTCGTTTAGTGCCCGGAGGAATCGGTCCGCGAATCCCTCCACGTCTGCCCTGTCTTCTGAGCGGGGCCAGGGAAGGAGGTCGCGGTAACGGTACGTGTTGGGTACTCCCACCAGGATCACTGGGGGCATCCGGTCGGTCGAAAGGTGGTAGAGGTCGTTCACCAGTTGGGCGAAATAACCATCCACCCAGTCTGAATAGAAGAGGTACACCACGGGGTAGGTAGCATCGGTGGCTTCATAGCCCCAGGGAAGATGGATCTGCAGCACCCGTTCCTCTCCCAGAATCTGAGATTGGAGCGTGCGGTATGTCCCAAGACCGATGATTTCACCGTCTGATTGGGCGATACCGGGGCAGGGATATGCCGCTAGGGAAGCGACAGCGACAATCGCCACCGAAAGAGTCCGTTTCATGCCGACCCTCTAAATGGATTGAGAGTGGAAGCAATCTCCCTCGCATCGACTCGAGAGATGACGGGCATGGCGACACCATAGCATCGGAGTGTAGGGGATGCAACCGGCTCGGCTGGCTGTTACAGCTATTCCGCCCGCAACACTTCCACTGGATCTACATTGGTTATCCGCCGCGCCGGCACGTAGCTCGCCGCCACACAGACAGCAACCAGAAGCAGGCCAGCCGTGCCATACGTGAGCGGGTCTGTGGGCTCGACCCCGAACAAGAACCTGGTGAGCATACGGGAGGCCCAGAATGCGCCGACCAGCCCGAGCGCGGCTCCGGCCAGGGCCGCGGTGAGGTTCGCCCGTAGAACCATACCCAGCAGCCGGTGCGTGGTCGCACCGAGCGCGGCTCGGATGCCAAGTTCGCGGATGTGCCGAGCAACATTGCGTGCGGTAACGCCGAAAACACCGGTCGCCGCAAGGAGCATTGCCACCACGCCAAACACCAACAGTATCCGTGTTCGGAAGCGTTCATGAACGCTGGAGCCGGACACGAGTGCTGCCATCGTGTTTATTCTTCCGATTGGGACAGAGCCGTCCACAGACCAGATCGCCTCACGAACAAAAGGCAGCATCGACGACGGGTCTAGCTCCGTTTTGACAATGAAGTCGACGTTACGAGAACCGGTTGCTGCCAGGGGTACAAAGAAGGTTGGTGAGATTTCCGCATCCAGTCGCTGGAATTTCACATCACCGACGACGCCAATGATGGTTGCCTCGCCGATCCAGTGCCGCACCATGGTGCCTATCGGTGACTCCCCTGGCCAATACCTGTTCGCCATAGTCTCGCAGATGACCATAACAGGCATTGCGCCCGGCATCTCGTCCGCCGCCGAGAATGTCCGACCGGCCAACACAGGGATAGCCATCAGATCGAAATAATCCGCCGCAACAGAAAACCTGGCGATAAAATCTCGACGGTCTGTCTCGGGCGTTCCGCCGGGAATCCGCACCATGTCCATGTTCATGCGCTGCGCCGGGAAAAGACTGTTATCTGTGGCGCTGGCTGATAAGACTCCCGGCGTCGCCTTGATCTTGCCGAGTGCCTCGCCGGAGAACAACGCCCTGGAGGCGTCAGTGGGATACGTGCCTTGTGATAGCGTTACGTGGACTGTGACCAGGCCTGCTGTGTCAAAGCCCGGGTCTACGGACAGAAGATGATACAAGCTCTGAGTGAACAGACCGCAGCCAACCAGAAGCACGGTCGTGAGCGCAATCTCGAGCGATACAAGACAACGCTCGAGGCGTGCGGGGCCGCCTTCTCCAATACTGCGACTGTTTCCGCGCGTCCCGATGTACGCGGAATCCCTGGCCGCGACCAACGCTGGTACTGTGCCGAAGATCAGACCCGAGAGCATTCCCAGTCCGATTGCCAGACTCAGCACTCGCAGGTCGATGGCTACTTCGTCGAGCCGTGGCAGCGGCGGTGCCAGGAACACCAAACACTGGGTTCCGGCCCAAGCTATCAGTAGGCCGAGAGCACTGCCCAAGAAGCCAAGGACGAGACTTTCAGTTAGCAGCTGTGACAGAACCCGGCGGCTTCCGGCGCCCAGCGCGTTTCGGGTGGCCAGTTCAAATCGGCGCCCGTGCATCTCTCCCAGGAGCAATGTCGCGATGTTGGCGCATGCGATCAGCATCAAGAGTCCGGTTGTCCCCAGCAGCAAGAGAAGCGCTGAACCAACGCCACGGGTTTGAGCCTCTATCCGGGGAACGATCCTGACATCCCGCTGTGTATCGTCAGAGTCGGCCAACAGAAGGTTGCGAGCCTCGGCCTCGGCAGCATCCAACGAAGCGCCGGAAGGCAAGCGCGCCAAGGCTTCCCAGTGACCGGCTCCGGCGCCCAAATCGACCCCGGGCACGCCGATGGGCACCCAGAGTTGAGCGAGATCGTCGTCGACCGTGCCCCCGGCTCTCGGGCCGAGTCGACGCAGCCGGAAATCAGGCGGCAAAACTCCGACGATTACGTACGGCATGTCGTCCATCACGATGGTGCGGCCAACGATCTCCGGATCTGTCGAGAACGAGGACCTCCACAGGTCGTCGCTGAGGATCGCGACCGCCGCGCCGTCGCCCGGCGTGGTCCCTTCCTCTTCTGGCAGGAACCAACGCCCCAATGCCGGCTGAACTCCGAGAGTGGGCAGGAGGGACGCGCTGACGATGCCAATCGTCAGGCGCCGCGGCCTGCCTTGCCCGGTCATCGTCACTTCCCAGCTTCTGAAAACCCCGGCGTCTTGAAAGACAGTGAATGCCTCGCGCCATGCTCTGTACTGCGGGTACGTGAGTCTGCCACGGTCCCAGTACTCACCCCCGCCGTCAACCTCCCGCATCGCGTGGTCGACCTCCCAGACGTTGACCAACCGGCTCGGGTCCTCGTATGGAAGCGGTTTCAGCAACACCCCATCGACGACGCTGAACACCGCCGTCGCCGAGCCGATGCCGATGCCGAGGGTCAGGATTACGACAGTCGTGAACAGTGGGCGTTTGCGCAGGATGCGGAGAGCGTAGTGAACGTCCTGCCACAGAGACATCATTGTCCCCCCTCCTCGGCCGAACATCGAACGCCGCTCGGCACCTCCACGTCTGGCGTCACCTCGGCCTCCTCCCGAGACAGGTGCATGCTGTGCACTATCCAACCGTGCGAAGACGCAGGTGATCAACGCGTCCCCAAGCACTCTGACACAGAACCGGATTCGTCGGAACCGTCCCGATGTTGGGCACATGTCCCGGTAGAGTTCGATCAGGTCGCTGCCATGCCGATCACGAAAGCCGCGTGGTAGAAACCGGAGAATGATCTTGTCGAACGGCATCATCTACGTTGTCTCTTCGTCATTCAGCAAGCCTCAATTCACTCGGATCTCAGCACTTCGGTTGGATCCATCTTTACGAGTCGTCGGATCGGTATGCATGTTGCCACAGAGGTCGCCAACAGGAGTGCGAGGGTGGCCGTTGCGAATGTGAGGGGATCAGAGGGGCTCACATGGAACAGAGAGTGCTGGATGAGCCGTGTCAAAGTGAGAGCTCCGGCTACTCCGCATGCGGCTCCTGTGCCAACCATCGCCAAGCCCTTGCCGACGACGAGTGTCGCCACTCGTAGTGAGTCGGCGCCCAGGGCGATCCGCACCCCAAGTTCAAGGCGACGACGGGCTACGTAGTGCGCCAGGACTGCGTAGAGGCCAACAACTGCAAGAATGAGCGGAAGCAGCGCGTAAACGGAAAGTGCGGCCACGATGATACGGCGATCTGCAACGGATGCGTCGAGTACGATCCTCATGCTCGTCATCCCTGTGACAGGGATGTCGTCGTCGAGCCTTCCAATGACATCCCTGACCTGAGCGACAAGCGTGCCTGCGGGAGAACTGCTGCGAACCGCGAAACTCATTGTGCCGACTGGGAACTGGGGGTAAGGTACATAAAGAACAAGGCCCGACTCCTGGTCCAGGCCACTCATCTGCACGTCTCCCACAACACCGAGGACGTCGAAGCGCCGGCGTTCGCCGAAGTAGTCCAGTTCTATCTGCCTACCCACGGCACTCACGCCGGGAAAGAAGGTCCTTTCCGTGGTCTGGCTTATCACGGCGACGTAGGGGGTCACGAAAAAGTCGTCTTCCCTGATCCGGCGTCCACTCAGTAGCGGAATGTCCATAGCGGTGAAGTACCCGGGTAGCACCGCCCTGATGAATGCGGTTTCGCCGTCATCGGGGCCGCTGGGACTCCTCGCCCGCATCATGTTTCCGTGGTCTCTGATTGGGAGGTTGCTCGTTGCCGCCACAGCAGTCACTCCGGGGATCGCTCGAATCTCGCTTTGCGCACGCGAAAAGAACCTGGCTCTGGCAACTTCTCCGTAACGTTCCGTTGGAGTTGCGATGTCGAGGGTGGTCAGGTCTGCCGCGTCGAACCCCGGATCGACGGATCGCACGTGAGCGAAGCTCCGGATCAGAAGACCGGCGCCGATCATCAGGATGACTGAGAGAGCCACCTGAACCGCTACGAGGGTGGTCCGGAACCGAGTGCCCTCCGATCTGCCGGCTCGCACGCCGATTCCAAGGTCCGGTGCAAGTTCCCGTCTGGCAGTACGGAGCGCGGGGAGAATTCCGACTGTGAGAGCAATGGATACTGACAAGATTAAAGCCAACATGACAATCGGCTTGGAGATGTGTGCCTCGCTCAATCCAAGCCGGTGTATCTGTAGGAAATCCAAAACCGGCTGCTGGAAGAAGAACACCAGACCGGTGCCGATTGCGCCGCCGCCAATCGCGAGCACGACCGTCTCCGTCAGGAGTTGACGTACTAACCGCGGTCGCGGTGCCCCCAGCGCCGCCAACAGCAACATTTCACGCCGACGCTCCGGAACCCGCGCCAGCAGCATTCCCGCGAAGTTGGCGCATGCCAAGAACAATACGAGACACGCAGCACCTGCGAGCACGTAGAGGTTGGGTCGATAGTCATCAACCAGAAACGCGTGCAGGTCAGAAAGCATCAGTGACCAGTCGCCGTTTGTTTCGGGGAAAGCCGCTTGCAGCTGGGTCGAAAGAACGTCCGCCTCGCTTTGTGCTGCCTTTGTCGAGACTCCTTCCGCGAGCCGCCCCACCAGAAGCCAATTGCGAAACTGCCGTTCTGACGCGAAGAGTCGGTCCGGCCGCATTGGAAACCACAGGTCGGCGTGGGTGAAAAGGAAGAAATCGGGTGGCAGGACTCCCATCACAGTGTAGCGGATCTCATCCACGACCACAGATTGGCCCACCACCTCCGGGTTTGCACCGAAGCGACGTTGCCAGAAATCGTGGTTGAGAATCAAGACGTTCTCGGCTCCCGTTTCCGAATCTTTTTCGACGAAGAGCCTGCCCACTTGAGGTTGCACAGCCAAGACCGTGAAGAGGCTCGGGGACGCGGTTCCACCTGTGATCCGTTCTGGCTCTACGCCACCGGTAATCGTGTATTGTCCCGGGAAAGGCAACAGCGCTCCCAATTCCGCGTACGCCTGGGCCTGGTTCCGAATGTCGCGGAAATCCGGCCCGGATACATACGATGCCGATCGCTGACCAGCCACACCGCGTCCAGCGACAAGACGGTCCGGATCAGGGAAGGGAAGCGGTCGGAGCAGCACCGCTTCGACAATGCCAAATATGGCAAGATTCACTCCAATGCCGAGGCCGAGGGTGAGCACCGCGACGGTGGCGAAGTGCGGACGTTTGCGCAGAGTCCGCAGTGCGCAATGAACGTCCTGCCACAGAGACATCATTGTCTCCCCTCCTCCCGCGAACACAGAATGCCTCACGGCACCTCCGCGTCTGGCGTCAGCTCGGCCGCCTCCCGAGACAGGTGCATGCTGTGCACGATCCAACCGTGCGAAGACGCAGGTGATCAACGCGTCCCCAAGCACTCTGACACAGAACCGGACTCGTCGGAACCGTCCCGATGTCGGGCACATGTCCCGGTAGAGTTCGATCAGGTCGCTGCCATGCCGATCACGAAAGCCGCGTGGTAGAAACCGGAGAATGATCTTGTCGAACGGCATCATCTACGTTGCCTTTTCGCTACGCTGACCGGGAGGAGTGCCTGAGTCTCCCTGAGGCCGCGACGACGTCGGCGAACAGCTCGGCGTGCGCGGCGGCCACCTTGCGGCCGAGTCGAGTGATTCCGTAGTGGCGTCGCGGCTCGGCTGTGGAGTCCGGCACTTTCCGGCTTCCGGCCTCGACGAACCCCCGCTCCATCAGGCGATCGACCACGCGGTAGAGGTTCCCGGGTCTCACTTTGACCCTGCCATCCGTGCGGGCCGTTATGTCCTTCACGATGCCGTAGCCATGGCGCTCGCCGTCTGTCAGCACGGCCAGTACGAGGAAATCCATCGAGTTGAGAGGAAGCCAAGCTTCAACGTTTGTCTGTTCCTTGGGAGATGGCGACATGTGTCCGGCTCGCAGTATTTAGGGAACTCTCATTATGAGCATACTCATTGTGAGTATAATTGCGGTCGCGCAGGTGTCAAGTGCATTCCGCGAGCTCGATGTCACCTGCGAGTTGCCGGTAACCGGGCGAGTTCTGGTAGTCGACGCTTGGAACACCCGTCGGCAGGGCCGTGTATCGGAAGCAACGCAGTAGCTGCCTCTTGGAGCTGTCGAGCCATCGAGCGAAAGGAAAGAACCTGCGATGCATGCCACACACATCCGCCGTCACCTGACACGGGTCATCACGCCAGCCTCGGCAGTTGTCGTCCTATTGCTTGGGGCAACACCACCAGGCGAAGCCCAAACCGACGCTGCCACCCAATTCCTCGAGGCCGTGCGAAGCGGGGAACTCAGTCGGGTACGAGGCCTGTTGGAGGCGGATTCAGAACTGCTCCAAGCCAGGGACGGCGACGGACTGACCCCCCTCCACCAGGCAGTCCTGGGTCGCCATTCGGATTTGGCTGAATACCTCTTGGACCGGGGCGCAGATATCTCGGCGGTGGACGCACAGAACAGGATCCCGCTGCACCACGCCGCGTTCCAAGGGGACTCCGACTGCGTAACTCTTCTTCTGGATCGGGGAAGTGACGTTTCAGCCAGGGAGTTTCGAGGCCGCACTCCGTTGTTCCTGGCCGTCAACTGGGGAGAAGATCTGCGAACGGTGGAACTTCTCATTGCCGCAGGTTCCGACGTCAACGACCGGACAGAAAGAGGCGAAGAGATTCTCTTCTCCACCCTGTTCTACGGGATGCCCGAGATAATCGAAGCCCTCCTTGATGCCGGGGCTCGCCTGCCCGAGGACGAACACGACCTCGGCCGCTCGGTGTATCTCTCCGCCAGCAACGGGTTCGAGGGAGTCTTCCGGATGGCTGCCGAGGAAAATGAATCTCGAGGCCTCTCTTGGTGGGAGGACGTGCCCATGCACGCCGCAGCCAGAGGTGGGTCGGTGGCAATTGGGGAAGCGCT